>DAOUDQ010000001.1:0-1770 GCA_034431045.1 Dehalococcoidia bacterium
GCGACACCGTACCCAGCGTGGCCCGCCGCCTGGGTCTCGACGAAGAAACCGTGCGGGTGGCAGCGGGCCTGCCCGACCCGGAGGCGCTGACGCCCGGTCAGGAGCTACGCCTGGAACAGGGCCCTACCGGCATCATGATAGCTGCTCTCTATCCTGGAATGACCGAATCGGCGTCCTTCCCCTTATGGGAAGCCTTCCCCAAGAGCATCGATACAACCTTCCAGGTCCTGACCCTGGCTCGCAACGAGGTCATCTCCTGGTTCAAGGGAGGAGGCAGGCCACAGGTGGCCGGGCCGGTGGGCATAGCACAGGTCACCGGCGAAGTGGTGGAGGAGTCAGGCTATCGGCCCCTGCTGGATTTCGCCGCCCTTCTGAGCATCAATCTGGCCATCATCAACATCCTGCCCCTGCCCATGCTGGACGGCGGCCGCATCGTGTTCGTGCTGCTGGAAATCGCCAGGCGGGGCAAGCGCATCGCCCCCGAGAAGGAGGCCCTGGTGCACTTCATTGGCCTTGCCCTGATCATCTCCCTTGCCATCGTCATCGCCTACTTCGACGTGCTGCGGGTGCTGCGAGGGGAGAGCCTCTTCCGATGATGAAGATAGCGCGCCGTCAGTCCAGGCCCGTGTGGGTGGGCAGCGTTCAGGTTGGGGGCGATGCGCCCATCGTCGTCCAGTCGATGACCAACACCAATACTGCCGACGCCCAGGCCACCCTGCGCCAGACCTACGAGCTAGCCGAGCTGGGCTGCGAGATCATCCGGGTGGCCGTGCCCGACCGCCATGCGGCCGCCGCCCTGCCGGAGATCGTCCGCCACTCGCCGATTCCCGTCGTCGCCGACATCCACTACGACTACCGCCTGGCGATGGCCTCCCTGAGAGCGGGCGTCCACGGCCTGCGCCTCAACCCCGGTAACATCCGCGACCCCCAGAAGGTGCGAACGGTGGTGCGAGCAGCGAAAGAGCGTCAGGTGCCCATCCGCGTGGGGGTCAACGAGGGTAGCCTGCCGCCCCTGCCGGCCCTGGCCGAAGGGGAGCTACCGCCGCCCAAGTGGCAGCGCATGGTGGACGCCGCCCTGTGGGAGATCCGCCTCCTGGAGGAGATGGACTTCGACCTGATCAAGGTCTCCCTCAAGGCCTTCGACGTGCCTACTACCGTGGCCGCCTATCGCGAGATCGCCCGCCTCACCCCTTACGCCTTGCACATCGGCATCACGGAGGCCGGGACCGCTCGCAGCGGGTCGATTCGCAATGCCGTCGGCATCGCCCTCCTCCTGGCCGAGGGCATCGGCGATACCATTCGCGTCTCGCTGGCCGCCGACCCCAAAGAAGAGATACCGATCGCCTATGACATCCTCAGGGCCCTGAACCTGCGCCAGCGCGGCCCGATCATCGTCGCCTGCCCCACCTGCGGCCGCATGGAGGTGGACATCATCTCCCTGGCCAACCAGGTGGAGGAGCACTTCCAGAAGCTGGGCAAGCCCCTGACGGTGGCCGTCATGGGCTGCGTGGTCAACGGCCCCGGCGAGGCCATGGAGGCCGACGTGGGCATCGCCGCCGGCAAGGGCAAGGGCGCCATCTTCCGCACCGGTCAGGTGGTGCGAGTGGTGGAGGAGAAGGACTACCTGTCCGCCCTGGTGGAGGAGGGGCAAAAGGTCATCGCCGAGAGGTGGGCCGCCTCCTGACCAATGCCCATCGACCTGGATATCATCTTCCTGGCCCTGCTGTTCGTCATGTGGGCGATTCTGGGTTTCCTACCCTGGCTGGCACT
>DAOUDQ010000002.1:0-2457 GCA_034431045.1 Dehalococcoidia bacterium
TAGAAGCCGTCCTCGTTCTGCCCGCCCTTTGGTCCGGGCGGCGTGGTGCTACCCGCCGGCGGAACCTTCTTGCCGTGGGGGTTCACGGTCTCGAGGCACGCCACTTCCGGCGGCGTGGTGTCCACCCACGTTTTCTCGGCCGTGTCGCAAACCTCGTGGTCCAGGTCGTCTGCGAAGCAAGCCTTGATGACGTCGGTGCCCAGACCGACAAGCCCCTGAAGAGCGGTGTAGGTGAACTCAGCCTCGCCGCTGCCATCGGTAACGCTGGAATGAGTGACCCCAGCGTTTGGCCCAGTGAGGATCTCGAAGTTCACCGTGACACCGGAGACTCCGCCATCCGCACCCGCGGCCACGATTGCCGTGACCGTGTGGGTCTGGCCTGGCGTGCCCAATTCATTGGTCGCTGTCGGCGGAGCCAGGTGGATATCAGCCACCGTCACCCCGATGCACTCCGTGACCTCTCCCTCACCCCCACCGTCGCTGCCGGTGGCTGTGACACAGAGCTGATGGATGCCAGGGAGAAGACCGGCTACCGTGTGTTCGTAAGTCACCGATACCGGATCTTCTTGGGGCAGAGGCAGGCTCGCATCACCGGAGATGTCTTCAGGCGCTCCACCATCCACGCTCAGGCTCAGGCTGAGTAGTTTCGCGGCAATAACGGCAGGAACGACGTCAGGCAGATCCGCCACGGTGTCCACATGTGTGCAGGTGCCATCGGGATCGCTCAGCTCAGCGATGTCCTGGAGGCTGCCCAGGCTATTTGGATCGCTGGTGCAGTCGGATACAGTGCCGACGGCGAAGGTGTGGATGACCACGCCGGAAGGCACCGTCACGTTCGAGACATGGACACCCCTGTTGGCTAGGCCGTCAGACATGAACACAACGATCTTGTTGGGCTTGTCACTTGCCGCAACAATGTTCATAGCCGCCGTAAGACCCGCCGCAAAGTTTGTCCCATCCGACCCCGCGTTCTTCAGGGAAAACTGAGTGACGCCGGCGTCATAGGGTGAAACACCCTCCGAGAAGGCAGAGCTGAGGACCTCCTCCACATCGCGGCCGAGCGCCCCGCCATCATCGGTTGCCGGGCCGGTGATCAACTGGTCGCCGACACTCGGACCGACATCGGCAGCAGCCCCGCCGGCGCCATAGACGGCGACGCCAACGTGACCTACAGTTTCGACGCTCACCGCCAGGTCGTTGAGGGTCTTGGCTGCCGCAATCTCGCAGTCCAGGATGGTGTCAGAGATCCCATCACTGTTCTGGTCGCCGCCGCAACCGATCCCACCATCGCCGCGAATGGTGCTGTAGGAGACATCAACAACATACACGATGAGGGTGTTGGCAACGGGAACGCCCTCCCCTACAGAGGCCGTGCCTCGCAAGGTTACGTCACCCGGCGGATATGCTACCAGAGTGCCATCGGATGGGGCGGTGATCTCTACAGAGATCGGGGTACCGCCAGGCAGGTTGCCGTCCGTAGCCAGTGCTGTTCCCAATGTTAAGGTGGCAATGACAAGCATAGTCAGCACTCCGAATAATCTTACTCTTTTCATTTTTGCTCCTCCTCTAGACTCTTAGATATGGCCGACGCCAGGTTTGGTATCTGCATCAGATACCTTCGCACAGGCAGAGAAATGCGTGCTAGCATCACCTCCTCTCAAAAGAAGTTGGGGCTCCCCGCGTTGCGCCCAGCGAGCCCCTGTGCTATAATGAGGGTGCACAAAGGGTGCTGCGCGCCCCGAGTGCATGGTCTCGGTCAGCCGCCACCGGCCGGGACCACTTTCTATTTGTAACCTACTTAAAAACCGGCCACACCTCCGGCCGGTTTCACTACTGGCTCCACGGGGGCCACGTCCTTCGGATTCCCTCAGGACTGAGTGACCACTCTATAGCCCCAGTTCGTCGCCGCCGGGATCGTATTCGTCTACGCTATTATTATCTCACATTTTTCGTTTTTGCACATCCCCATCCCCAACGATTCCTAGGTGGTCAATCAGTCGAATTTGACTAGTCACTACCTTCGTCCTTAATGAAGAGGCGAGGTGGTTTGCAGAATTGGAACTATCCTGATCGGTGCTGCCCTGGGACTGTAGCCGTTGTCATTCTACTGAGTGTTGCGACATGTAGAAGCCCCTTCCATCCTCACTGGGAAGGGGCTGTCTTTTTCTGATTGCGGCCCCAACCACTTTATGCTACACTTGGTTCTGATATGCTGGCCAAGGTGACGAGTTGTGCCGTGGTGGGGTTAGAGGGGGCTATCATCCAGGTGGAGGTGGATATTTCGGCTGGGCTCCCTGCTTTTACCATCGTTGGCCTCCCCGATAAGGCCGTCCAGGAGTCTCGGGAGCGGGTCCGCGCGGCGATCAAGAATTCAGGTTTCACCTTCCCCATGAAGAGGCTTACCGTGAACCTGGCCCCTGCCGATCTCCCTAAACAGGGCCCAGCCTACGACCTTCC
>DAOUDQ010000003.1:0-2258 GCA_034431045.1 Dehalococcoidia bacterium
GGTGCGCCTCGGGGCAAACCCCGCAGATGCGGGCGGTGATGACGGGCAGAGTCTCTACCGGCCGCCCCTCGCAGAACTTCTCGAACCCCCTCAGCTCCGGCACTTGGAAGTAAGCGTTTTCCACCTCTCCCTCATCGTTGAGGAAGATCTCGATGCGGCCGTGTCCCTCCAGCCGCGTGATGGGGTCAATGCTTATTCGGCGCGTCTTCATCTTGGCCTCTGTCATCTCTTCTCTGCTCCTCGCTCCCTGTCACTCCACTCTACGGCCGCAGAAGGCTCTGAGCCGCTACTGCGCGCCCTCGGCCGTCGCTGCCTCGCGCTCCAGCCTCCGGCGGCGCAGAAGCGATGAGGGCAGGCCAAACATGTAGAAGGCGGCGATAGAGTCGGGAATGCCGCCCAGTATCTGTTCGATCTCCTGCGGATCGCGGGAGTCGATGTTGGATGTCACTGCGCTCAGAAGCTTGGCTCCCTGGTCCACCGCCCCCGGCGCCGGCCCGTAGCAGCCGATGCAGGGCATGTTCACCTGAGGACAGGGCGCGCCACAGCCGCCACGGGTGGCGGGCCCGGCACAGAGAATGCCCTGGTCCAGAAGGCACTTCTCAGGCTCGGGGATGATCTGGTAGGTGCGGTAGATGGCTTTGATCGACTTGTCCTCCCTGGTGCGAGGACAGTCGTCGCACACCGTCTTCTCTGATGCCCCGATCACCGAACCGGAAGGAGGCAGCTCCGCCCCCTCTATCAGCGCCTCGACCACCTTCTCCGTCTGCTCCTTCACCGGTGGACAGCCGGGTATGTAGTAGTCGACCGGCACTACCTGGTCGAGCGCCCGGACCGTATCGTAGAACTCTGGCAGGGTAAGCTCCCCCTCGGGCACCTGGAAGCTTAGCTGAGGGTAGGTGCCATCCTCGTTGACGGTAGAGGGCGTCTCGCGGTAGCTGCTCTCGAAAACCGCCCGCCGGTTGGTGACGTTGCCCAGCCCGGGGATGCCGCCCAGGTGGGCGCAAGCCCCGTAGGCCACCAGCACCTGTGACTTCTCCCGCAGCATGCGGGCCATGTGCTCCTGCTCGGAGTTCCTGATGGCGCCATTGAAAAGAGTCACCAAAATGCTCTTCTCCGGCAGGGCCTCCACGTCCTTGTACTTGAAGTCCATAACGCACGGCCAGAGAACGATCTCGAAGGCATTGGCCACGTCTAGAATCTTCTCGTACAGCCGCACCACGGCTATCTCGCAACCGCCACAGCTGGCGGCCCAGTACAGGGCCATCTTCGGTTTTGCCATGCTAGGCCTCCCTGACGTTCTCCCACCACTGGAGTGGGCCCAAGGCTTTCACCTGCTCGGTCATCTCCTTGCATATCTTGGCCCACTTCGCCCCCTCGCCGGCGGAAACCCACTCCAGGCGAAAGCGCTCCGGCTCGATTCCGAACTGCTCCAGCATCCTGCGCACCATAGTCATGCGGCGAATGGCCTTGTAATTGCCCTCCAGATAGTGGCAGTCGCCGGGGTGGCAGCCACCAACCAGCACGCCATCGGCTCCTTCGGCGAAGGCTTTCAGGATAAAGGTGGGGTCGATGCGTCCGGTGCACATCACCCGCACCGGGCGCACGTTGGCCGGATACTCCATGCGGGAGGTGCCGGCCAGGTCCGCTCCCTGGTAGGCGCACCAGTTACACAGGAACCCTATGATCGTCGGCTCGCGGTTGCCCGATACCATGGCTAACTACGCCTCCTTAAACTGCCACCAAGGGCGGCTTGACGTCCGCCAGCAGACCCTCGATCTCGGCGACGATCTGGCTGTCGGTGAAGTGGCGGCCGGTAATGGCCGCAGCAGGGCAGGCCGCAACGCAAACGCCGCACCCCTTGCACAGAATGTCGCTGATCTCAGCCACCTTCTTCTCCTCATCGAAGGTGATGGCATTGTAGGGACACAGAGTGAGGCAGACCGTGCAGCCAGAGCAGAGCTCCTCATCCACTACGGCAGTGGCGGCCTCGATCTCCACCTTCCCCCTGTCGATCAGGGACAGGGCCTCTGCCGCCCCCGCCGAGGCCTGGGCCACCGTGTCGGGGATGTCCTTGGGCCCCTGGGCGCAGCCAACCACGAACACGCCATCACTGACGGTGGCCACCGGCTCCAGCTTGGGGTGTTTCTCCAGGAAGAAACCATCGGCGCTCCGACTGAGAAGGAGACGCCTGGCCATCTCGTCGGCATCGGCTCGCGGTACTATCGCCGGACAGAGAATGACCATGTCCACCGGGATGC
>DAOUDQ010000004.1:0-9240 GCA_034431045.1 Dehalococcoidia bacterium
GCGATGCCAGCAACCTGCGGGTAATCGAGAAGCTGCGGCGGGCAGGCGCGCGCATGGCCGCGGAGGTAGCGCCTGCCCCACCCGAAGGGCCGCTGGCTGGCCTGACGTTCGTCATTACCGGCACTCTGGCATCCATGCCCCGCAGCAAGGCCGAGGAGCTCATCAGGCAGCTCGGCGGCAGCGCCAGCGACAGCGTCACCAAGAAGACTGACTACCTGGTGGTGGGCGAATCGCCTGGCTCCAAGCTGCAAAAGGCCCAGCGCTACGGCACCAAGCTCCTGAGCGAGCAGGAGTTCGTGGACCTCTTGCGCCAGCATGGGGCGATGTGAAGTGACCCCTCTGCCAGCGAGACTTGAATGAAGAGCGGTTGGACAGCGTTCTTCATTGCGCTATTGCTTCTGGCGGCTTGCGGTAGCGAGACGCCGCTGTCCACGCTGACACCTACGCCCGGGATGACGCCTACCGCCACGCCCACGCTGGCGCCGAGAGCAACGTCTACGGCGACACCCTCGGCAACGGCCAGCCCTCTGCCGCCGACTGGGGAGCCGACAGCCGCCCCATCAGTGACGGCGGGCCGCACCGCCGCCCAGGTGGTGCGGGTCATCGACGGCGACACCATAGTCGTCGTCATGAACGGCCTGGAATATCGAGTTCGCTACATTGGCATCGACACGCCCGAGACGGTGGACCCACGGCTGCCGGTAGAGTGCTACGGCCGGGAGGCCAGCCAGCGCAACCGCGAGCTAGTGGAAGGCAGGACGGTGGAGCTGGAAAAGGACGTGTCGGAAACCGACCAGTATGACCGCTTGCTGCGCTACGTCTGGGTGGACGAAGAAATGGTGAACGCCACCCTGGTGAGGGAAGGCTACGCTGTAGCCGTCACCTACCCGCCTGACGTCCAGTACCAAGAACTTTTCGTCGAACTTGAGCGGCAGGCGCGCGGGGAGGGACAAGGCCTCTGGTCGGCCTGCCTGACCCCTACAGTATGCCCACCCGAGGGCCCCATTTGCGATTACTCAGGCACCTGCGAGCCCGTCATCAAGGGCAACATCAGCAAGACGACGGGCGAGAAGATCTATCACGTGCCTGGCGGCGAGTTCTATGATAAGACCGTTATCGACGAGGCGGCGGGCGAGCGCTGGTTCTGCACAGAGCAAGAGGCCATAGAGGCCGGCTGGCGGCGGTCCAAACGCTGAACCCCAAGGCAAGGAGGAGTGCATGACCTACATTGACATTAGGGTGGAGAAGAAGGACGGTATCGTCCTCCTCACCCTCAACCGGCCCGACAGGCTCAACGCACTCACCTGGGATTCCTGGCGGGAGATCACCCAGGCCGTAGGGGGCCTGGGAGAGGATGACGAGGCCAGGGTGCTGGTAGTCACCGGCAGCGGGCGCGGCTTCTGCTCCGGCACCGACCTCGCCGCTGCCGCCGCGGGAGCGGGCGAGGCACCGCCGGAAGTCAGCCGCAGCGAGCGGCTTCGCTCACGCTATCTGGGGGCCGCCGCCCTTCTCGCTTGCCCCAAACCCTCCATAGCGGCCGTCAACGGCGTGGCTGCCGGCGGCGGCCTGTCGCTCTGCCTGGCCTGTGATGTCCGCATCGCCAGCCAAGAGGCCCGCTTCTCGGCCATCTGGTCGCGACGGGCGCTGGTGCCCGACTTTGGCTGCTCCTACCTCCTGCCCCGCATCGTCGGGATGAGCAAGGCGCTGGAGCTGATGTACACCGGCCAGATGATCGACGCCCAGGAGGCTCTAGCCATCGGCCTTGTGGGCCAGGTAGTGGCGGCGGAGGAGCTCCTGCCCACAGCCATGGCCCTGGCCGAGCGTATCGCCAAGGGGCCGCCCATCGCCATTGAGCTGGCCAAGCGCCTGGCCTATCGGGGCTGGCGGCAAGAAATAGAATCCCAGTCTGAGTACGAGGAGTATCTGCAGCGACTGTGCATCGAGTCCGAGGACGCTCAGGAGGGTGTTCGCAGCTTCCTGGAGAAGCGGGAGCCCGTCTTTAGGGGCCGCTAGAGGCAGAGCAGCTCTTGCCCTGCCGCCGGCTTTTTGGGAGGGCGATCAGGTCTTGCAGTTAGCCTAGCTCTCCTTGCCCCCTTTTGCTAACGATAGTAAATGTTCTATAATGCAGCGAATGCCTGTCCTGAGGACAGGCAGGCGTGGTGTGCCCCGGGCGAGGCCCTCCACGCTGGGGGTGAGAATGATGAGGGGAAGCTTGTTTAACCCGCTGAACGCCCTCTTCGGTCTATTTTCCCACGACATCGCTGTCGACCTGGGCACGGCCAACACCATGGTGCTGGTGCGCGGCCGCGGCATCATTATCGACGAGCCCTCGGTGGTGGCCATCGACCGCGTCAACAAGAAGATCCTGGCCATCGGCAGCGAGGCCAAGCGGATGGTGGGGCGTACCCCTTCTGACATCGTTGCCGTGCGCCCCCTCAAGGACGGCGTTATCTCCGACTTCGCCGTCACCGAGCGCATGGTCCACTACTTCATCGGGGCCGTGCACGACCACTTCAGCCTAGGCCTCCCCCGACCGCGAGTGGCTGTGGGTATCCCCAACGGCGTGACCGAGGTGGAGAAGAGAGCGGTTCACGATGCCATCCTCAACGCTGGCGCCCGTGCTGCCTTCCTGGTGGAGGAACCCATGGCGGCAGCCATCGGGGCTGGGCTGCCGGTTATGGAGCCCGCTGGCTCGATGATGGCGGACATCGGCGGCGGCACTACCGAGGTGGCGGTCATCTCCCTGGGCGGCATCGTGGTCAGCACCTCCATCCGGGTGGCCGGCGATGAGATGGACCAGGAGATCATCACCTACGCCCGCCAGGTGCACAACATGCTCATCGGCGAGCGCATGGCCGAAGAGGTGAAGGTGGAGGTGGGCTCGGCAGCGCCGCTGGAGCGGGAGACGATGGTCGTCCTCAAAGGTCGCGACCTGGCCACCGGCCTACCTAAGGCAGTAGAGGTAAGCAGCGTGGAGATCCGCGACGCCATCTCGGGGTCGGTGGGCGCCATCGTGGAAGCGATCCGCTCCACCATCGAGCTGACGCCGCCGGAGCTGGTGGCGGACATCATGACCAGGGGCATCGTCCTGGCTGGCGGGGGTGCCCTTCTGCGTGGACTGGACCGCCGTGTGGCCAATGAGACCAAGTTCCCTGTCTACGTCGCCGAGGACCCCCTTAGCTGTGTCGTGAGGGGTACTGCCGAGATGCTGGAGGAGACGGCGATACTGGCTAAGGTTCAGGCCCGCCTTACCACTCGCCGAGCACCGCACTAACACATCGGCTTTGGCTGGACATGCGGACGCTTGTTTGGCTGCTGGTTGTCGGCCTTCTTGCCCTCTTGGGTATTGCCCTCTCCCAGCTGGGCGCCCTCGGCCCCCTCAAGAACGGCGCTCTCACTGCCGCATCTCCCCTGGAACGGGGCTTGCGCACCGCCGCCGAGCCAGCCGCCGATTTCCTTGACAACGTCACCGACCGCCAGGACCTAGAGGAGGAGAATCGGCTATTGCGCCAGCAGATCGAAGAGCTGACGGAGGAGATCGCCCGCCTGAAGGAAGCCCAGTTCATGGCCGCCGATCTGGCGGAGCTGGCCGAGGTCGAGGAGAGCCGACCGGATGACCAGTTCCTGGTGGCCCGTGTTATCGCCAGGGACCCCAGCAACCTCAAGGAGCGCCTGGCCATCGACTGCGGCAGCAACGACGGCGTCGCCAAGGGGATGGTGGTGATGAGCGAAGGGGCAAGCCTAGTGGGAGTGGTATCGAAGGTTCTGGACGACTTCGCCTGGGTCACCCTCATCACCGACCCCAACAGCAACGTCAACGCCATGGTGCTGGAGTCGCGCGCACAGGGAGTGGTGAGTGGCAGCCTCCATGACGGGCTGAGCATGGACCTCATTCCCCAGGACGCGGAGGTCGAGCCAGGCAACACCGTGGCTACCTCGGGCCTGGGCGGCAACTTGCCCCAGGCCCTGCTGATCGGGCAGGTGACATCGGTGCGGGGAGAGCCCCAGGACGTTTTCAAGAAAGCCGAGGTCGAGCCCGCGGCCAGCCTTTCTCGCCTGGAGAACGTGCTGGTTCTGGCCAGCTTCACAGCGACCCATCTGGCGAGCCCATGAGGTATCTTCTGTTCGTGCCGCTAATCCTGTTCGTCGCCCTCGCTCAGGTGGCGGCTGCCCCCTACTTCCCCCTGCTGGGTGTGACAGCCAATCCCCTACTAGTGCTGCTGATGTGCTGGGCAATGGTGCGCGGACCCAGAGAGACGATGGTCCTCATCCCTCTGGCCGGCACCTTCAAGGACCTGATCACCACTGACCCCGTGGGCGCCTCCGCCCTCGCTCTTCTGCCCATCGTGCCCCTGGCCGCCGTCCGTGAGCGGCGGCCGACGGAGAGCGAGTTCCTGCCCACGCTGGCGGTAGTGGCCGTGGCATCGCTCTCCTATCACCTGCTATACATGCTGGTACTGACGGCCGTGGGCGATGGCCCGCCCTGGTTGCAAAGCCCGATACGGGTGGTCCTGCCAGCGGCCCTGTTCAACGCCCTTCTCACACCCATCTTCTATTTGCCCGTCCGCTGGGCCACCACGCTGTCGGAGATGGTAAGGCCAAGCGTGGGCGTCCCGGGCTAGAGGAGAGGGGAGATGGATTTTTTCGGTGGCGACCGGCGGTGGCGCTCGCAAAAGCCCAAGCGCAGGGAAGACGCCTACACCCCCGGGCGTAAATTCCTCCTTCTCCACATCCTCGTCGTCCTCCTGTTCGCCATTCTGACGATACAGCTGGTGCGAATGCAGGTCTTCCAGGGCGATGACTACCGGGCCGAGGCCGAGAACAACCGCCTGCGGGAGCTACAGGTTCTGCCCATGCGCGGCCTCATCTACGACCGCAACCACACGCTCCTGGTGGAAAACGTGGCCAGCTACTCAGCGGTCATAGTGCCGGCCGACCTGCCGGCGGAGGAGGAGGCAGCCGTTCTCACTCGCCTGGAGGGGTTGCTGGGCGTACCCGCCCAGGAGATAGCCCAACGGGTGAGGGAGAGACGGGAGGATGGCAATCCGTACGAGCCGATGGTCATCAAGAATGAGCTAGATCGGGACACGGCCCTGATCCTCAAGGAGCTGACCTCCTACCTGCCTGGGGTCGACCTTCAGGTGGAGGCTCGACGCAATTACCTCAGTGGCGAGCTGACGGCCCACATCCTGGGCTATGTGGGCCGCATCTCGGCTGAAGAGTATGCAGCCCTAAGAGACGAGGGCTACATCTTCAACGACCAGCTAGGCAAAACGGGCATAGAACTCGTCTACGAGGACATCCTGCGGGGGAAGCCTGGGAAGAAACTGGCGGAGGTGGACGCCAGCGGTCGCCAGCAAGACGTTCTAGACTCGCGGGCCAGCCAACCCGGCCAGAACGTAGTGCTGACCATAGACCTGGAACTCCAGCGGAAGACTGCCGACATCCTGCGCCAATTTATAGGGACCTCCGATAACGCGGCGGCAGTGGTGATGGATGTCCACACGGGGGAGATCCTGGCGATGGTGTCCCTGCCCACCTACGACAACAACCTCTTCTCTGAGACCCTCAGCCAGGAGGAACTGGACGCCCTTCTGAACGAGCCAGGCAAGCCTCTGGTAAACCACGCCATCGCCGAGATGTACGCGCCAGGCAGCAGTTTCAAGCCGATCACCGGCCTGGCCGCCCTCCAGGAGGGGGTAGCTACCCCCAGCACCACCATCGTCAGCCACGGCTACATCACTGTACCTAACCAGTATGACCCCAGCGTCGTCTACGTATTCCACGACTGGGCCGCCCTGGGCCCCCTGGACTTCTACGGCGGCATCTCGATGTCCTCCGACGTCTATTTCTACTACCTGGCTGGCGGCAAGCAGGACGAGGGCTTCCAGGGCTTGGGCGAGGAGAGGCTGGCCCGCTACGCTCGCTCCTTCGGCCTGGGCGAACCGACAGGGGTGCACCTGCCGGGAGAGTCAGCGGGGCTGGTGCCTGACGCCAGGTGGAAGGAGCGGACCGTCAGCGAGATGTGGTACGTGGGCGACACCTACAACTTCGGCATCGGTCAGGGCTACCTGGCGGTGACGCCCCTTCAGCTCCTGGACGCCGTCGTGGCCATCGCCAACGATGGTGAGCTGCTGCGGCCGCGGCTGGTGAGAGAGATCCTCGATTCCCACGGCAACGTGGTGACCACCCTCGAGAAGGCTGTGCGACAGCGGCTGCCGGTGAACCAGGAGCATCTGGCGGTCATGCGCCAGGCCATGCTCCAGTCAGTGACTACGGGAGTGGCCAGGAGCGCTCGGGTGGCCGGATTGGCGGTGGCTGGCAAGACGGGCTCGGCCGAGTTCGGCCCGCCCCGAGCGGACGGCAGCCACGATACGCATGGCTGGTTCGTGGGCTTCGCGCCCTACGAGAATCCCGAGATAGCGGTGGTGGTGTTCGTGCAGCAGGGGAGTGGCTTCACTAATGCTGCGCCCGCCGCCGCTCGCATCTTCGACTACTACTTCCATCAGCGCTATGTAGCCGAGCAGGAGGCGCCCTAGATGATCCAGTGGCGCGCTGTTCGCCACCTCGACCCGTGGATCGTGCTCGTTGGCCTGGTCCTGGCTGGCTTTGGCGCCCTTCTCATCTATAGCGCCTCTCTTACCAGCTACCCCGAGGGCATTCAGGGGCTATCTCACCCGACGGTGCGTCATCTCACCTTCGCCGCCATGGGCCTGGTAGTCATCGGCCTAGTGGCGTGGCTGGACTATCGCTTCCTGGGCCAGGTCACGCCCACCCTCTACGCTGTGGCCCTGGTCCTGCTGGTGGGCGTCCTGGTGGTGGGGACCAGCACCTATGGCGCCCAGCGATGGCTGAACTTCGCAGGGCTATCGATCCAGGCCTCGGAGGTAGCCAAGCTGCTGGTGATCATCGTTCTGGCCAAGTACCTGGCCGACCGCCAGCTGGAGATAGGACAGCTACGCACCTTCCTGGGCTCGCTGGCCATCGTGGCCCTGCCCACGGCGCTGGTCTTCCTTGAGCCCGACCTGGGTACGGCTATCATCTTCGGTGCCGCCTGGCTGGGCATGGTGATATTGGCCGGCGTTCGCCCCCAGCACATCCTGGCCTTCCTGGCCACCCTGGCGCTGTCCACGCCCTTCGTGGTGGTGGGCCTGATGGGCGACTACCAGCGAGAGCGCATCGCCACCTTCCTCAATCCGGCGCTCGACCCCCTGGGCGGCGGCTACAACATGATCCAGGCAGAGATCAGCGTGGCCTCCGGCGGCCCCTTCGACAGGGGGTTCACCGAGGGGACGCAGACCCAGCTGGACTACCTGCAGACGCCCACCCGCGACTACATCTTCAGCGTGCTGGGGGAGGAGCTAGGGCTGGTGGGGGCGCTGCTGCTGTTCGCCCTGTTTGCCTTTCTGCTGTTCCGGGGGCTGAGGACGGCAAGCCTGGCCCGCGACCCCTTCGGCCGCCTCATCGCCACCGGCATCGTGATCATGATCCTGTTTCAGGTGTTCATCAACGTAGCGGTGAACATCCGCCTGCTGCCGGTGACCGGCATCCCGCTGCCCTTCATCAGCGAGGGGGGAAGCTCCATCCTGATGTTATTCGTGGCCCTGGGCCTGCTAGAGAGCATCCTCTTACGGCACAAGCAGATCGAGTTCTGAGTGAACGCCGGAGGCGGTAGGGGCGTGGTTTCCGTGAGTCGCCGCGAATGTAGACCACCCCGTCCACTACCGCCGGGGATGAGTAAACGCCGCTGTCTGCCGCTAGTGCAATTCGTGCAGAATGGGCTCCTTTATGAGTTGCTTTCCCCCTTCTTGCTGCACAAAGGCTGATTGCTCAGAGGCAGGCTACTCCAGATGAAAGCTGTGAATCACCTCGTCCAGGGTTGCCTCATCCTGTTCAAAAGTGGTAGGCATGCTGAAACCCATGATAAAGAAAGCCTGAGTTCCCTGAATTACAATCACATACTTGCATTTGAGGGTGTAGCCCTCCATCGTGGCGCTGAACACGATCTCGTAGGCTGGGGTGCCATCGTCCAGCGTTATCTCGCCTTCGGAAACCAACCCATAGTCACCCCAGATTTGACCCAGCTCCTGGCTTAGCTGCGGTCCACGCTCGGCAAGGGTGGTTCCCTCCTCCACTGGCTGTACCCTAACACTCACACCGGGGAGTCCCTCCACAGATGCGAGGCCGATGACCTCGTCGGGAGCACCTGTAGGAGCCTCCATCCATCCTGCGGGGTAGCTTATGGAGAAGCCATGCTCAGCGCTCGTGTAGGTGCCTGCCGGGCCGGGAGTTGGGGGGACATAGGTATAGGTTGGCAGTAACCTGAAGCTATCCATTACGGCACCTACTAGCTCTTCCTGCTGGTCAAAAACGGCAGGCTCTCCTCTTACCCCAACCCAAAAGACCTGCTTCTCACGCACCAACATGACGTACCTGAACTTCTCGACTCTCCCGAACTCGAGGTCTCCTTTGCCCACCAATTCGTAGCCGGGGGTGTCTTCACCTATGGTAACGTCACCCTCCGAGATCAGCTCGAACTGGGGCAGGGCTTCCATGTATGTTTTGGTTTCTGATACGGCGTCGGCCAGGGCGATCTCTTCGGTCCTGTACTCCACGGACACCTCCACGGTGAGACGTCCTTCAGGGTCTCTGAACTCGATAGAGAAATACGTCCCTACCCCCCGTGCGCTCTCGGCCCACCCCTCAGGATATTCAATGGAAAAGCCGTGCTCTGTGTTCTCATAAGGAGTCATGGGTATGAGCGTAGGTGTTGGAGTTAGGTCGCCTTCCCCGTCACCATCGCAGGCACTCAGCACCGCCAAGCAGATGACAAAGAGCAGGGCCGTCGCCACGCTCGCTGTCTTCATTGCGTTACCTCCATCCTCGGTGTCCGTCTTCAACTCACGATGGCCACATACTACGCGCGGGCGCGAGGGTTGGCAAGGGGACAGGTGGGGCAGCGGAAGGGCTTTCGGGGGCTCTAGGCGAAGGCCAGGCGGATGGCCTCGCGCAGGCTGGCGGCGGGGATAAGCTGCATGCCGCTGGCCGGTGGGCCCCGGCGCAGGGCCGTCTGGGGCAGCAGGCAACGGGCGAAGCCCAGCCGCTCGGCCTCGGCCAGGCGGCGCTCCATCTGGCTGACCGAGCGCAGCTCGCCCGAAAGGCCCACCTCGCCGATGGCCACCAGGTCGCGGGGCAGGGCAGCGTCGCGATAGCTGGAGGCGATGGCCAGGGCCAGGCCCA
>DAOUDQ010000005.1:0-1585 GCA_034431045.1 Dehalococcoidia bacterium
TGGCTCGTTCATAGCGGGGCTAGGCGCCTTGCAGAGCCCCTGGCGCATCGCCGCCGTACTGATCACCTCGGTGGTGGCCTGGGCCCTGGAGGCCACCATGTACTTCATGGTGGGCGTGTCCTTCGACCTGGGCGAGGCTTTCCCCATCTTTATGATGGTGGCGGCAGCGGCCAACCTGGCCATAACCCTTCCTTCCACCTCGGGCGGCATTGGGCCCTTCGAGTTCTTCGCTAAGGAGACGCTGGACTTCGTGGGGGTGAGCCGGGGGACAGCCGGAGCCTACGCCGTTGCCCTGCACGCCCTGCTCCTGCTGCCGGTGGTGGCGGCCGGCCTTGTCTTCCTGTGGGTCATCAACCTCTCGCTGGGCGAGGCCCTGCGCCGGCCGGCCCGACCTACCCTGACCGCCGGCGTGGGCCTGGAGGGGGAGGGCAGCGAATGAAGGTGGCGATCATAGGCGGGGGCCTGGCCGGCCTGGCCGCTGCCTATCGCCTCTGCCAGCGGGGCTTCCAGGTCCACCTGCTAGAGGCCGAGCCCAGCCTGGGAGGGCTGGTGGGCACGTTCGAGATCGGTGGCGGCCGCATCGAGCAGTTCTATCACCACATTTTCTCCAACGATGCCACCATCATGGCCCTGATCGACGAACTGGGCCTGGCCGACCGCCTGGTCTGGCGGGAATCGAAGGTGGGCATCTTCTACGATGGCCGAGCGTATGACTTTGTCACCCCTCTCGACTTGCTGCGCTTCACCCCCATCTCCCCCATCGACCGCCTGCGATTGGGGCTGGTGGGCGGCATCTGGCTGCGGCTGAAGGAGAACTGGCGGCCCTACGAGAGAGTCACGGCCAAGGAATGGATCATCAAGCACGTTGGCCAGCGCAACTACGACGTGGTCTGGGGGCCGCTTTTGCGGGGCAAGTTCGGCCAGCGGGCCGACGACGTCAGCATGGCCTGGTTCTGGAGCAAGATCCACCTGCGCTTCGCCTCCCGCAAGGGAGGGCGTCAGAAGGAGCAACTAGGCTATATGATGGGCAGCTTCGGCCTGCTGGTCGACACCCTCGCTGAGCGCATCCGCCAGATGGGAGGCGTGCTGGAGACGGGACGGCCGGTGCAGCGGGTGATCGTGGAGGATGGGCGGGCCGTCGCCCTGGAGGCGGGTGGAGGGAAAGGGGAAAGAATACCCTGCGACGCCGTCATCGCCACCGTCCCCAACCAGATCTTCCTCCGCCTGGTGGCCCAGCTCCCCGAGGACTACGCGACCAAGCTGGGGGTTGTACAGTACCAGTGGGCTCTCTGCCTGGTGCTCGCCCTCAAGCGGTCGCTATCGCACATCTACTGGATGAACATCAGCGACCGCTCCATCCCCTTCCTGGCCCTCATCGAGCACACCAACTTCATCGAGCGCTCCCACTACGGCGGCCTGCACGTGGCCTATCTCTCCAACTACCTGGACGAAGCCTCGCCCCTGCTCCAGATGGGGATCGAAGAGCTGTGTGACCTCTACTTCCCCCACCTGCAGCGCATCAGTCCGGCGTTTTCGCCGGACTGGGTGGTCGACCGCTGGCTCTTTCGAGGGCCCTTCGCCCAAC
>DAOUDQ010000006.1:0-15476 GCA_034431045.1 Dehalococcoidia bacterium
GTCACCGCCAGGCCTACCCCCTCGAACACGTCGCGCCAGCCGTCCCAAAGGAGGACGTCTGTGCCTGCCACCGCCACGCCGGCGCCAGCTAACCCGGCGACAAGCCCATGACTCTCGCTGGTGGGCAGGCCAAAGTACCAGGCGAAGGTGCTCCAGACGATGACCGCCAATGCTCCCGCTGCCAGCACCTCCAGGGGCACCTCGTCCAGGTCGATGATGTCTCTGCCTATGGTGGTGGCCACCGCTGTGCCCGAGAGGGCCCCCACCAGGTTGAAGAAGGCAGCCATGGCCACGGCCGCTGCGGGGGCCATCACCCGCGTGGAGACCACCGTAGCGATAGCGTTGGGGGCGTCGGTCCAGCCGTTTACGGCCTCGAAGCCCAGAACTATGATGAAGGTGATAACGAGAAAAGCGAAGGTGTCGGTCATGCTCGCCTCTGGAGCACAGAGCATAAGAAGAGAGGAAGCGGCGAGCTTCCTCTCGTGTCGGTTCTATGAACGTCGAGGGGGCTAGGCATGCTTCAGGACGATTCCCTCAAGAACATTGGCAACATGCTCGCAGCTATCGGTAGCCAGCTCCAGTTGGTCGTAGATCTCCCGCCACTTGATGATCTCCACCGGGCTAGCCTCTTCCTGGAACAGCCTGGCCATAGCATCCAGGAAGAGGGTGTCGGCCTCATTCTCCAGGCGGTGGATCTCCACGCAGTGCTCGAGCACGCTCCTGAGCTGCGACCCCTTCCGCAACTTGGGGACAGCTTTCTCCACCTGGACGGTCTGTAGGCGGACGAGGTCAGCCACGGCGCAAGCGGGCGCCATGGGGCGCTCGATCCCGTAGATGCGGATGGCGGTGGTGGCCCCCTCCATATAGTCCATCACATCGTCCATGTTTTGGGCCAGAGCGGTTATGTCCTCGCGGTCGAGGGGCGTCACGAAGGTCCTGTGAAGCTGCTCGACGATCTGGTGGATTATGCCGTCGCCGACGCGCTCCAGCTCCTTCATGCGGGCCGTCTTCATGTCCACGTTCTCGAAGTGCTGCATCAGGTCCACCATCACGTCAGCGGCCGTCACCAGATTGTGGGCGCTCTGCTCAAAGAGCTCGTAGAAGCGATAGTTCCTGGGGATGAGCGGAAAGCGCATTAGCAAGCCCCCCAAAAGGCCAGCGATGGCGCCACCACTGCGCCATCGCCAAACGCCCGTCTTGCTCCGTCCCTACCCGATTGCAGCGCGAAGAAAGGCATCGAACTCTTAGCAAACAACTCCTATAGCAAACGTAGCACCATCCCGCCCTGAGGTCAACCGCGAGCCTACCCCGGTAGCGTCCGGCCGATTGATGCCTTCCTTGAGGAGCCAACGCCAGTTGCCCGGCCCGGAAACAGGCCCTCAGCCTCTCAGCCTTATGTCACCAATATCTCCCGGCCAGCCCTGGCAGCAGGCAGGCAAGTATCATTTGCCAGCGGAAATAGACGGAGCGCAGGGCAGGTGTGCTATCCTTCTAGCCATGACGGCCGTTCGCCTCGACGACATCGGCCCCCTGAAGCCCATCCTCGTCCAGCGCCCCTTCGGTCTGGCGACGGATATCGACGGCACCCTCAGCCCCATAGTCGATACGCCGGACATGGCGGCAGTTACCCCCCTCTGCCGTCGCTATCTTCAGGAGATAACGCGGCGGGTGGAGCTGGTAGCGGTGATAAGCGGGAGAGCCCCTGAGGTTGCCCGCCGTCTGGTGGGGCTGGAGGAACTGCTTTACATTGGCAACCATGGGTTGTCCTGGTGGCGGCAGGGCCGGGAGGAGACGCTGGCCGAGGCAGTGCCCTACGAAACGATGGTCAGAGAGGCGACGAAGGAGCTGGCCGTCCGTCTTGACCTGCCCGGTCTCCTCCTTGAAGACAAGGGACCCATCCTCGCCCTGCACTACCGCCTGTGTGCCGATCGCCAGGCCGCTCGTGTGGCCATTGTGGATGCCCTAGCCCCCTGGAGGGCGCAAGGTCTGCGCATACGGCAAGGCCGACTGGTCTTCGAACTGGGCCCGCCCCTGGACATCCACAAAGGCACGGCCCTGGCCCGCCTGATGGAGACCTACCGCCTGGCCAGCGTCCTCTACCTGGGGGATGATTTGACCGATGTGGAGGCGTTCAAGGTGCTGCGCCGCCAGCGAGAGGAAGGCAAGGTGACTGGCGCTGCCGTTGCCGTTGCCAACCCGGAGAGCGGGCCAGAGGTGATGGAGGAGGCCGACTATTGGCTTGATGGCGTCCCTGGGGTGGAGTGGCTGCTGGGCGCCATAGCTAGTGTCGTCGGCGGGAAACGGCCATGAGGTCGCGGAACTGGCGCTGCATCCAGAAGGTGATGTCTTCTTCCTGGATAGCCCTACGGAGGGCGGCGGATCGGCGCCTCTTCTCCTCGGCGGGCATGTTGATGGCGGAGTAGAGAGCGCGCATCGTGCCCTCTAGGTCGGTGGGGCAAACCGACAAGGCGTACTCGCCCAGCTGCTCGTGAGCTCCCGCCATCTCGGAAAGGACAAGGACCCCGTCTCTGGTGTTTACCAGGGGACCCTCCTTAGCCACCAGGTTCATGCCGTCGATTAGGGGGTTCACCAGAAGAACGTCGTAGAAGCGCATGGCAGCGATAGCCTGGGCATAGTTGTCCTCGTAGAAGACGTGGATGGGCTGCCATTCATCATCTCCGTACTTCCCATTGATGGCCTCGGCCATCTCCAATAGATCCCTGGCGTAGGTCCGATAGATGGATACTTCGCCGCGGGAGGGCACCAGGAAGGCCAGAAAGACGACCTGCCGGCGCAGGCCGGGGTAGCGCTCGAGCAGAGTGTCGTAGGCTCTGAAGCCACGGATGATATTCTTGCTGGGCTCGGCACGGTCCACCCGCACGATAGTTATCTCTCGGCGGAGCTGGCGTAGGCTTTCCTCATAATGCTGAACCTCGGGGGAAACGGCGAAGCGGGATAGGCCGGCAGCGTCTATGGAGATGGGGTAGTAGGTGACACGGGTGAGCCAGTCGTCCTGGGTGACCGTGCAGGCTCGATGATCGACGCTAGCCCCCTTCAGGAATTCTTCGCAGCAGAGGAGAAAATCGCGCACGTCGCGCATGGTCTGAAAGCTAACGATGTCGGCGCCACAGATCTTCTGGTGGATCTCGCGGCGCATGAACTCCGGCAGGATGCTCCAGTACCTGGGCCCCGGCCAGGGGATATGGGTGAAGTGGAGGATGGGCGCGTCGGGCAGAAGCTGGCGGACCTCGCCGGGCGTCAGATAGAGATGGTAGTCGTGGAGGAGGATGAAGGGCGTGGGGCTGTCCCCCTTTGCCTCCTCGGCCACCGCCTGGGCGAAGGCCTGATTGACCCGTACATATCCCTGTTCCCAGGCCTCATATACGGGGCGGCCAATGCTGGGCGTGCGGGGAGTATTCCACATGTAGTGCTGAATGAACCACAGAAGGGGGTTACAGAAGACCGAGTAGAATCGATGGTAGACAGAGCGAGGCACCACCACAAAGCGCAGGTATATCTCCTGCTCGGGGAGGGGTGCTCTTATGCGACCGGCAGCTTCCACAGCCAGGCGGCGGTCGCCCTCGCTCATGGCGCTGGCTACCCAAGTCAGGGGGATAAAGCGACTGCAAGAGCTGAGGGCGACGACAAGTCCGCCACCACCCCGTTGGCCGTGCAAGCTGCCGTCGGGGGCCAGGGTGTAGTCTACAGGTCCTCGGTTGCTGGCAACAATCAGGCGGCGTTCGGCCAGCATTCGCTGGCACAGTTCCTGAAATCGCTGTTCCTTCTTTTCGAAGTAGGATTGGCGACTCTCCATTATTTTTCTCCTGCCAGCATGCCCCAAAGAGTGAAGCCTGTCAACCTGAACTAGGCGCTCCTGCCTGCCGACAGGCGCTACGCCGCGCGCGTGATATAATCGGCGCTAGGTATCAGGATTAGGGGGACCAATGACTGGAGATAAAGAGGAACCGCCTGGCGGTCGGCCCTCAGAGGAGGAGGCGGACACCTTCACCCGCGAGACCTCGGTGGGCGAGGCCTCGGGGCTAGTGGGCATCTCGGCATGCATTGTGAAGGAGGATGACGATCTCCTCCAGGTGACCGAGTCCATGGCTGCCAATTTAGGCACCCACACGGCGGCGGTGGTGGATAAGCAAGGGCGCCTGGTGGGGATAATCCCCATGCGCTTGCTCCTGGCCGAACTCTACCTGCACGTGGCTCCCGAGGAGTTCCTAGTTGGCATGCGTGCCTTCGAGAATATCGAGGAGTTCGGCAGGATCAGCCGGGCGCGCAAGGCCAAGGAGCTGATGCAGTCTCCTGTCTTTCTCACCAGGGAAGACAGCGCCAGGGATGCTTTTATCCGGATGCATGAGCACAAGCTCGACAGCCTGCCCGTCGTCGACGAGGAAATGCGGGTAGTGGCTTGTCTGAGTCGCTTGCAGCTCGTGCGACTGTGGCTACAGAAGCATCAGGAATGGGCTAAGCGGGGCAAGAGTCGGCGCCCCTCCTGGCAAGAGGGCACGGAGGGAGGCATTTGAACGAGCTGGCCCTGGCCTCCCTCATCTTCTCCATCACCTATCTCCTCATCATCTCCGAACGAATTCACAAAACAGTCGCCGCCCTGGCCGGCGGTCTGGTAATGATCGCCTTTCGCGTCCTCGATCAGGAGGAAGCCTTCGCGGCTATCGATTTCAACGTCATCTTCCTCCTGGTGGGGATGATGATCATAGCCAACACCCTGGGCAAGACGGGCGCTTTCCAGTGGCTGGCCATTCGGTCGGCCAAGCTAGCCAAAGGGAATCCTATTCAAATTCTTTTGTTCATGGCCATCATTACGGCTGTTGCATCCGCCTTTCTGGACAACGTTACCACCGTTGTCCTCATGGCTCCCCTGAGCCTGTTTGTGGCCAGCATCCTGCAGGTGAACCCCGTGCCCTTCCTACTGACTCTGATCATGGCCTCCAACATCGGCGGCACGGCTACCCTCATCGGCGACCCGCCCAACATCATCATCGGCAGCGGCGCTGACCTGGACTTCCTGGACTTCCTGGCTCACCTCGCGCCGGTCATTCTCCTGATTCTGGCCGTTTTCCTAGTCATGGTGTTCTTCCTCTTTCGCCATCAACTACAGACACGCCCCGAGCTTCAGCACCGCATCATGGAGCTGGACGAGAGCGAGGTCCTCACGGACCGAGTCCTTCTCCGCAAATCGTTGCTGATCCTGTTCTTGGTTGCCGTTGGCTTTCTCCTCCACGGCCCTCTGGACTATGAGCCGGCCACCGTAGCTCTGGGTGGAGCCACCGCTCTCATCCTGATCGGCCGCCAGCACCCCCGCGAAGCCCTCCTGGACGTCGAGTGGTCCACTATCTTCTTCTTTGTGGGCTTGTTCATGGTGGTAGGGGGTGCGGACGAGGTGGGACTGCTGGAGGATATCGGCGAGAGGATGGCCGACGCCAGCGGCGGGCACCTGTCGGCGGCGACTATACTTACCCTTTGGCCAGCGGGCATTCTGTCCAGCATAGTGAACCAGATACCGTACGCAGCGGCGATGATCCCTGTGGTGGAAGAAATGAGCCAGGGATTGCAGGTGGGCGACTCGGCCAGCAACCCCCTGTGGTGGGCCCTGGCCTTGGGGGCAGGCCTTGGGGCTAACTTTACCCCCGTGGCGGCTGCCGCCAATGTGTATGTCATTGGCGTGGCCGACCGGGCTGGCTACAGGGTCACCTTCTTCCAGTTCCTGCGCTATGGCCTGTTGGTGACTATGGTCTCACTGGTTATAGCCACCGTCTATGTGTGGCTTCGCTACCTCCTCTAGACGCTCTCCTGCTGCCTAGACTTGTCGAGAAGGGTCGACCAGGCTATGATTGAGGCGGGCCCCCGTAGCTCAGTTGGATAGAGCGCCGGCCTCCGGAGCCGGGTGCGTGGGTTCGAGTCCCGCCGGGGGTACCACTGGCAAAGGGGTGATCGACTCTGGGCAGAGAAAAGCGACGGCGGGGGCGACTACGAGGGCGGCTGAGGCGAGAGTCGCTGGCTGCTCAGACGCGGGCTAAGCCCCCCTTTCCCGTATCCCTTCTGTTCAACGTTCGCCTCTTCTACATTATTGCCCTTGTGGGCATCGTCGGGAGCATAGGCCTGGGCGCCGTTATGTCGGGAACCATGGGAGGCGGCGGCGGCAGCACAGAACCTACCGTCACGCCCACGCCGACCGCGGCGGAGCAAGCGGAAGAAGCCACTCCCGAGGCCGAGCCGCGACAGGTCAAGACCTATCCCGGCCCACCCGAGATGACCATCGACACCAGTAAGCAGTACTTCGCTGTGATCGAGACCGAGAAGGGGGACATCCGCCTGGAGCTATTCGCTGATGAGGCGCCGCAAACGGTGAACAACTTCGTGTTCCTGGCGCGCGATGGCTTCTACGACGGCCTGACCTTCCATTTCGTCGATCCTGAACTAGCCGCTCAGACAGGGGACCCCACATGCAGCGCCCATGCTGACGTCACCTGCATAGGCGAAGATGGCCCCGGCTACACCCTGCCCAAGGAGACAAACGACCGGAAGCACGTCGCCGGGACAGTGGCCATGGCCGAGGACATAGAGACCTACGTTACCAACGGCAGCCAGCTCTTCATTGCTCTTCGGGACATGCCGCAGTTGCGCGATCATAACACAGTATTCGGGCAGGTGGTGGAGGGCATGGATGTCGTCCAATCCCTCACACCGACAGACCCTCGCGACCCGAACGCACCGCCCGGCGACGAGATCCTTTCAGTGACCATCGAAGAGCTGTAAGGAAACGCTCACACTGACAGAATAAGCCAGCCCTGGGCTGGCTTATTGCTTTCCGATAGAGACGAGCGCTCTGGTTTAGGTCTTCTTCTCCTCCTCTCTCTTTCCCTCGACCTTCCCTGCTTCTTCTTCCTCCTGGCCCTCTTTGAGCTCGCGGCGGAACTCGCGGATCGAGCGCCCCAGGGCGCCGCCCACGTCGGCCACTTTGCTCACCCCGAAGACGACAATGAGAACCGCCAGGATAATGAGCATCTCCGGCCAGCCAAAGCTTTGAAAGACCAAGGACGGCATAATTCCCTCCCTGCATTCCCTCCACGCTCAGCATAGCATCAATCGATGCAGGCCCGCAAGCAAGCCTGTGGATCATGGCTAGCCACGCTCAGCCCCTCGTTCCACTAAGAACATCAGCACCAGAAACAACAGAGCGGCGACCAAAGAGACCAGCCCCTCGCGCCAGAATCCACCCACCAACAGCAGGATGGCAATGGCCGCCGCGAACCCCATCCCGAGACGGCGACCGAGCCGCGCCGCTATCGGGGGCAGGCCCACCCTTTGTCTGCCCATCTCTCCTTGTCTCCGCTATATGTTGGCACCTTGTCGCGTTAGGGGCCCCCTGGTGGAGACGCGTTGCGGGGTGGCGGGGCATATGCCATGATGCCACCGACAATAGGTGAGGGGAGGCGAACATGCTCCTTAGGGGTCAGAAGGCTGTTGTCCTGGCCGAGGATATGTACGAGGACCTGGAGCTATGGTACCCTGTCCTGCGCCTGCGCGAGGAAGGGGCAGACGTGGTGATCGTGGGGACAGGCAGCAGCGCCAGCTATACGGGCCTTAAGGGATATCCGCTGACCGTGGAGGCCTCTATCGACCAGGTGAGGGCCGAAGAGGTGGACGCCGTCATCGTGCCCGGCGGCTATGCCCCCGACAGGCTTCGCCGCTATCCAGCCGTCCTGCGCCTGGTGCGAGAGGCCTACCAGCAGGGGAAAGTGGTGGCCGCCATCTGTCACGCCCCCTGGGTGCTAATCTCGGCCGGTATTCTCAAGGGCAAGCGGGTTACCTGCTACTACGCCATCGTGGATGACGTGCGCAACGCCGGCGCCGATCGCGTCGATGCGGAGGTGGTGCGCGATGGCAACGTCATCACCTCACGTCAGCCCAGCGACCTGGGCGCCTTCTGCCGCGAGATCATCGGGGCGCTGGCCGAGAGGAAATAATCTGTTTGCTCCGTGCTGGCCTAGGCTTGATTCCCAGCCAGCAGGCGAAAGTAGCTGAAGAGCTCAGGGTACTTCTTCAGGCTCATACCACCGTCGATGAACAGGGCCTGACCGGTCATCAGCGAGGATTCATCGGACGCGAGGTAGACGGCGAGGCGAGCAATGTCCTCGGGTTCGCCGACGCGGCCGACGGGCGCCTCGTGGACGAACTCGTCTTCGAGGCCGGGCACACTCGTTAGCAGCTGGCTGAGAGGCGTGTGGATGAGGCCAGGGCCGATGCTATTCACACGGATGCGGTGCCTCCCGAGTTCGAGCGCGGCCACCTTTGTGAGCATGGCCACCCCGCCTTTCGCCGAGCAGTACGCAGCGAAGCCTTCCGCAGGCTGGATGGCGTTGATGCTGGCGACGTTGATGATGCTGCCGCCCTGCCCCTGGCCGATCAGGCGCATCGCCTCGTGCTTAATGCAGAGGAAGGTGCCGGTAAGGCACACGCCAACGATCCGATCCCACTCTTCGACCGGGTACTGATGGACGGGGCTGAAGCCCCCGGTGCCGGCGTTGTTGAAGGCGATGTCGAGTCGCCCGAAGCGCCGAAAAGCCTGGTCCACCATCCGGCTGACCGCGTCTTCCTCGCGGATGTCGAGTTGCACGCCGTCGGCGTAGTCGCCGCCAAGCTGGCCGACCATCGCTGCCACGCCGTCGCCGTTGAGGTCGGCGATGATGACGCGCGCTCCCTCTTCCACAAACACCTCGGCGGTGCGCTTACCAATCCCCGAGGCGCCGCCGGTGACGATCGCTACTTTCCCATCGAGCCTGCCCATGGCCGCTGCCCACCTCCTTCACTGAATACAGTGTGGTCGGGGTGGGCGGATTTGAACCGCCGCCCTCGTGGTCCCAAACCACGCGCTCTAGCCTGGCTGAGCTACACCCCGACCAGGCTCAGCGTACATCCAGAGGCGACAGGGGGTCAAGCGCGCGGGCACAGGACGGCCGGCACGCCTGGGATTATGGAGGACGCGGGACAATGGCCAAGGCTAGCCCATGATGCTGAGCAGAGGCTCCCAGAAGCCGCTCATGGCCATGCCGAGAGCGGTCAGAGCGACCACTGCCACCATGGCAACGAAGGCAATCACCAGGCTCAACTCGCCCAGCGCCTGCCCGCCTTCGCCTTTAGCCTCCCCCACAACAGAGGCGAAGTAGTGCCGCAACTTTTCATAACTCACGCGGGTCTCCCTATGTTCAGACGCTCAGAGAGAGGGTGCGTTACACCCTGGCAGCGCCGACGAGCTGGTGGATGTCCGTCACTCCCTCTTCCTCCATGAACCGCTCGATGCCCTCCAGCACATCGAGCGTCGCCCGCGGGTTGACGAAGGTAGCGGTGCCCACCTGGACGGCGGTGGCCCCAGCCATGATGTACTCTACAGCGTCGAGGCCGGTCATGATCCCTCCGCAGCCGATTAGGGGAACGTCCACCGCTGCCGCCGTCTGATACACCAGGCGCAGGGCGATGGGCTTGAGGGCCGGGCCGGAAAGGCCGCCGAAGGTCCAGCCCAGGGCCGGCCGCCTGCTCTTCACATCGATGGCCATGGCGGGGAAGGTGTTGGTAAGGGTGAGGGCATCGCCGCCGGCATCCGCTGCCGCCCGCGCCACGCTAACGATGTCGCTGACGTTGGGGGTCAGCTTGACGATGACGGGCAGGGTGGTCTCGCGCCTCACGGCGGCGGTCACCGCGGCAGCCATCTGGGGGCTGCTGCCGAACTCCAGGCCGGTGGCCACGTTGGGGCAGCTAATGTTCAGCTCCAGGCCGCTGACCCCGGGAACGCCTTCCAATCGCCGGGCCAGGCGAGCGTACTCCTCGATGCTCCCGCCGGCTATGTTCACGACGACCGGCACGCGCCAGGTGGCCCAGATGGGAGCGATGTCGCGGATGAGGGCTTCCACCCCCATGTTCTGGAGCCCGATGGAGTTGAGCATGCCGGCGGGGGTTTCCACCATGCGCGGCTGAGGATTGCCCCGACGCCGGCGTAGGGTTGTCCCCTTGCAAACGATGGCCCCCAGGCGCTGGATGTCCAGTTCCTTGGCCATCTCCAGCCCATAGCCGAAGGTACCGGAGGCAGCCATCACCGGGTTGGCTAGAAAGAGCCCTCGCTTGCACCTCGGCGCCAGCTCGACGGACAGGTTCACGCTTTCCTCCTGCTGGCGTCATTATACCAGCGCCTTGTTCAAGGGCTAGCAAAGCAGAAGGGGCGCACCCCGCAGGGGTGCACCCCTCTCAGGGGTACTGCGCTCCTTCTACACCAGACGGGTGCTACCGGCTGCTCCTGTCCCCGCCGCCGAGCGATTACCGTCCGCCCCCTTGCCTGTAGGAGCGTGGAAATCGCGTGACTTCCCCCAGCGACCGCGGGACAGCTCGGACAGAGGGTCATCCTCCCACAACAGGTCCGACGCTGAGTTGCGGAATTCCTTCCGAGAACCACACAGCTTGCAGATACCCATGCTGGTAGGCCCCTGGGGGGGTTCGATCAGCCAGTGATGGCGACAGCGGGACTCCATCGTCGCCTCATGAGGCTGAGTGACTACAGCCTTGCTCATCGTAGTTCTCCACTTCTCAAGTTGCTATCTTTAGACGCCTACCGCCATCCATACGTTACACAACCATCTGCAAATCATACCGAACAACGGCCAGGCTGTCAAGCTTCCCACCGTATTTACTTTATTCACTTGCTTAAATATCCCTCTTCTGCTAATATCGCTGTAGTGGTGACCTTGCGCTATACTATTAACGCCAAGAGCCGCCCGCAGGTTCCGCGGCGGTGGTTATCCTGTAACCCCTGAGACGATGGCAGTACAGAGCACCAAGAGCCAGATCCTCGCCCTGCTCAAGCGCAGCGCCGGTAGCACGGTGGAGGAGCTGGCGTCCGCACTGGAGCTGGCCCGGATGACCGTCCGCCAGCATCTGACCACCCTGGAACGGGACAACCTTGTGATGGCCCGCGAGGTGCGTCGTCCCACCGGTCGCCCCCATTTCGTTTACTCACTCACCGATAAAGGCGAGGAGACCTTCCCCAAGCGCTACGACCGCCTGGCCGACATGATCATCGACGAGGTGGCCTTGCTGGACAGCAGCGAGATCGAAGGCCTCTCCTCGGCTGAGAAGAAGGCCCTCCTTTTCCGCAAGCTGGCCCGCAGGATAGTCAGCCAGTACGCTCAGCGGCTGGAGGGCAAGAGCCTGGACGAGCGAGTGTCGACAGTGGTCGACATCTTGCAGGCGGAAAGCGGATTCGCTGAGTGGCACAAGCTGGCAGAGGGCTTCGAGATCGTGGGCTACAACTGCCCCTATCGCAGGGTGGCCGAGAGCCAGGACGAGGTTTGCGTCTGGCATTTGGAGCTGCTCAGTCAATTGCTGGGCGGCCGTGTGCGAGCGGCCGAGTTTCAGAGCCGCGGCGGCGATTGCTGCCGGTTCATCGTAGACACTAGCGCTTTTCCCCCCAGAAAGAAGAGGCGTCTCAATAGGAGGTAGTGGTGAAACGAGGAGAAGGCAAGCAGGGCCCCAGCGAGAAGGCCATCCTGGCCGCCCTGAGCACCGTCGAGGACCCGGAGCTGCGTCGGGACATCGTTAGCCTGGGCATGATCCGCGACCTGCAGGTCAGCGGTGGCAAGGTGGCCTTCAGATTCGTGCTCACCACCCCCGCCTGTCCCATGCGCAACGAGTTGCAGCGCAGGGCCGAGGAGGCCGTTCGCACCGTTCCCGGCGTTGAGAGCGTGGAGGTGAAGATGGATGCCGAGGTGCGGGCTCACTGGCCTCTAAGGGGCCCGCAGCCGGTGGAGGGCGTGCGAAACATCGTCGCCATTGCCAGCAACAAGGGCGGCGTGGGCAAGTCCACGGTGGCCGTCAACCTAGCCATCGCCCTGGCCAAGCACGGGGCACGAGTGGGCCTGCTCGACGCTGACCTCACCGGGCCTAACATCCCCACCATGGTCGGGCTCAAGCACGGTTGCCAGGCTGATACGGGCCTTGTGCCCGTGAACTGCTACGGCGTGAAGGTGGTCTCTATCGGCTTTATCTTGCGGCCGGGCCTGGCGATGATCTGGCGCGGCCCCCTGATCGGCAGCGGCGTTCGCCAGCTCCTCCACGAGCTGCCCTGGGCCGCCGACGGTGAGCTGGACTATCTGATCATCGACCTGCCGCCGGGTACCAGCGACGCTCCTTTGAGCATGGCTCAAGAAGCACCCATCGCCGGCGTGGTTATCGTCACTACCCCTCAGAGCGTATCGCTGGAGGACGCCACTAAGGCGGTGACGATGTTCGAGAAGTTGAACGTGCCTGTGTTCGGGATCATCGAGAACATGAGCTACTTCCTCTGCCCCCACTGCGGCCAGCGCACGGAGGTCTTCGGCTATGGCGGCGCTCGTGAGGCGGCCGAGAAGTTGGGACTGGACTTCCTGGGCGAGGTCCCCCTGGATGCCCAGGTGCGCGCCAGCAGCGACGATGGTGTGCCCATCGTGCAGCGGGAGCCTGACTCGCCGGTGGCCCAGGTGTTCATGCTCATCGCCGAGCGCATCGCTGCTCGCACCAGCGTCCAGGGATTCTTCGAGAAGACGGCCGCCGAGTAGAAGCGATTCGCTGAAAGAGGAAGGTCTTCCCCTGGTGGAGGGCCTCTTCGGTATAAGAGACCCGAAGGGGCTGCTAACCGGCGTGGCTTGCCAGGAAGCAAGTTTTGTGCTAGACACTAAGGTATGAATCGGCTTCTGCTTCTCACCTGCATTGGCTGGCTGTGCTTGTGCCTCCTGGCGGCTTCTGGCTGCGACACAGAGGAGGAGGGTCTTCCTGCCACTCCAACGGCGACGGTGCCCGAGGGCACGGCCCCGGCTCAGTCGGCCACCCCAACCAGACCTGCGGCCACCGGCATCGCAGCCAGGGGCGAAGAGGTGGAGAGGCTGGCGAACACCGCGGTGCAGCGGGTGACCTGGGAGGACGGCACGACCTATGAGGAGCCCATTGCCGATCTGGTCTTTCGCACCGCAGGCGTGCCGGACGCCGGGCGCGGCTACCGTACGGTGGCCCGTTGGCTGGGCGACGACAAATGGCAAGTAACGATAGCCATGCGTGTTGTGGACCGCTCCGCTCAGCCCCCGACCTCGCTCGACCTGCAAGGCGAGTTCTACTACGACGATGACACGGGTGACTTCACTGCCGCTAATGGCAGGGCCGAGTTTGCCCTGACGGGGCGCAATCCCTGCCCCTCGCCCGACGTGCAGTCCGACCTCTGCCCGCTGGACAAAGAGGTGCTCCCCTAGCCCCGGCCAGGGGTCTGGCCGCCAGCAAGCAAGGCCGCTTCCGCCAGGCGGCGACGGGCCATCTCCACGTAGCGGGCCTCGCTCTCGATGAGCAGCCAGCGGCGGCCGTGCGTGGCGGCGGCTAGGGCCAGGGTGCCGCTGCCAGCGAAGGGGTCGAGGACAAGCTCGCCGGGGTTGGTAGCGATGAGCACCAGTCGCTCCAAGAGGCCCAGGGGCTTCTGGGAGGGGTGCTTGCCGAAGGCCCGCTCGGAAGCGGGAGTATAGGGTATCTCCCACAGGTTGCGCATCTGCTTTCCCCCGGCCAGCTCCTTGGCGTCCCAATAGTTGAACGTCCACCCCTTGGCCTTGGCGGGCGTATTGTTCACCGCCCAGACGATCTGCTCGGTGCTCTCGGTGAGGGTGCGGGCCGTGATATTGGGCTGGGCATTGGGCTTGAACCAGACGATGGAGTTGTTGACGCGGCGGTCGAGGACGTTCTGGAGGATGAAGCCTAGCTGGTAGATGTTGTGGAAGGTGCCGAACACCAGGATGTTGCCGTTGGGCTTGACCACCCGGCAGACCTCGCGGAGCCAGGCCACGTTGAACTGGAAGAAGTCGTCCTTGCTGAAGCGGTCCCAGGCCTCCTCCATGGTGACGTGGGAGCTGAAGGCCCAGCCCAGGCCGCGCTTCTTGCTCATGCCGAAGGGCGGGTCGGCGATGCAGTGGTCGACGCAGGCGTCCGGCCACTGCCGCATGATCTCCAGGCAGTCGCCCTCGTAGAGATGGTTGGCGATAGGCCCTTCCATACCGTCACCCGTATCTTACATCAAGCAAACACATCCCGCAGCTCAAACCTCGGCCCGTCCTTGCACACCAGCCGCACGCCACGGCGGGTGAAAACGGCGCAGGAGTAGCACACGCCCATGCCGCAGGCCATGTGCTCCTCCAGCAGAATCTGCACCGACTTGCGGCTGCCCTGCTGGCGCATGATGGCGGCCATGGCCTCGAACATGGCGTTGGGTCCGCAGGCGAAGACCTGGTCGGCCCAGGGAAGGTACTGCGACAAAAGCTCGGTCACCAGGCCGCGATAGCCCGCCGAGCCGTCCTCGGTAGCGGTTACCACCTCCACCTCCGCCGGCAAGGAGGCCGATGGGAAGAGCCTGCCGGCGGTCCTGGCCCCCTGGAGCAGGGTCACCGCCTTCCTCTGGCCGATCGCCTCGTCGGCCAGGGCCACCAGGGCGGCGATGCCCATGCCGCCCGCCACCAGCAGGAGGTTCTGCGACTGCCGCTTGACCGAATAGCCACGGCCGAGGGGGCCGAACAGAGTCACCAGGTCGCCCGGCTGGCGTCGCCACAGCCAATCGGTGCCCCGCCCGCGCAGGTCGAACAGGATCGCGAACTGTCGCTCGTCGCCGGCCTGGCGAAAGCGGTGGAAGCTCATGGGCCGCGGCAGGAGCGGGTCCCAGCCCTCGCCGCAGCGGATCATCAGAAACTGGCCGGGCCGGGCGGCTCGTCCCACCGCTGGGGCCGAGAACCAGAGGAGATGGGTGTTCTCGTAGACCTTCTCGGAGGACAGGACGACGGCCCGTTCCAGGTTCACGGCCTAAGATACTCGCGCAGGGGCTGGACGGTGAAGCTCCCGTCACCTTCCAGGAGGGAGTCCACGGCAGAGCGGGCCGTGTCCAGGGAGGTGAAGCAAGGGATGCGCTTCTCAGCGGCGGCGCGGCGGATCTGAAAGCCGTCGCGCATGACCGAGGCCTCCCCTCCGCCGGGGGTGTTGATCACCCCCTGCACCAGCCCGTCGCGGATCACGTCCTCCACGTTAGGATGGCCCTCCTCCAACCGCTTGGCCACCATCTCCACCGGCAGGTCCACCGCCCGGATCATGCTGGCGGTGCCCTCGGTAGCGTACAGCCTGTAACCACGAGCGGCCATCTGGCGGATAATGGGCAGCGCCTCGGGCTTATTGCGGTCGGCCACGCTCAGCAGAATGCTCCCCTCGCGGGGCAGCATCAGGTCAGAGGCCGATAGCGCCTTGGCCAGGGCGGCCGGGAAATTGTAATCCACACCCATGACCTCGCCGGTGGACTTCATCTCCGGCCCCAGGTAGGTGTCGACGCCGATGAGCTTGGCCATCGAGAAGACAGGCGCCTTTATGGCCACCAGCTTCTGAGCCGGCCACAGTCCGCCCCAATAGCCCACTTC
>DAOUDQ010000007.1:0-2431 GCA_034431045.1 Dehalococcoidia bacterium
AACGGACTCAGCCCCATGGCCTTCCGCAGTCTTAAGAAGTTCGAGTCGGAGGTCATCGCCATGACCGCTGGTCTCCTGGGCTGCAGCGAGGCCGTCGGCAACATGACGTCGGGCGGCACCGAGAGCATCCTCATGGCCGTTAAGACAGCCAGGGATTGGGCTCGCGCCGAGCGTCCTCAGGTGACCGCCCCGGAGATGATACTCCCTGTTACCGCTCACCCGGCCCACGACAAGGCAGCCCACTATTTGGGCGTCAAGCCAGTCTACATTCCTGTGCGGGATGACTTTCGGGCCGACGTGGATGCCGCCCGAGCAGCGATAACGGACAGCACTATCCTGGTGGTCGGATCGGCCCCCTGCTATCCCTATGGGGTCATCGACCCCATCCCTGAGCTGGCGGCCCTGGCCAAGGAGCAGAGCATCTGCTGCCATGTGGACGCCTGTCTAGGCGGGTTCATCCTCCCCTTCCTCCGCCGCTTGGAGTACCCGGTGCCGCCCTTCGACTTCAGCGTCCCGGGCGTCACGTCCATATCGGCGGACCTACACAAGTACGGCTTCTCCGTGCGGGGCACATCGACCATACTGCACCGAGACAGGAACCTCCGCAGGTATCAGTTCTTCAGCCAGGCAGACTGGCCTGGGGGCCTGTACGGCTCGCCGACGATGACCGGCAGCCGGCCAGGTGCCGCCATCGCCGCATCCTGGGCCCTGCTGAACTATCTCGGCGAAGAGGGCTACATGCACCTCGCCCGCACCATCATGGAAACCACTCAGGCCCTCATCGACGGCATCAACGCCATACCTGGCCTACAGGTCCGAGGTAGGCCCGACATGAGTGTTCTGGCCTTCGGGTCCGACCTCCTGAACATCTACGCCCTGGGCGAGGCCATGGAGGCCCGGGGCTGGAATCTCGAGTTCCTGCAGAAGCCGCCCAACCTGCACTTGGTGGTGACCCCGGCCCATGAGGACGCCGTCGAGCCCTTCCTCGCAGATCTTAGGGAGGCGACGGATGAGGTCAGCTCCAAGAAGCTCGCCCCCAGCGGCACCGCGGCTATGTATGGGGTGCTCGGCACGCTGCCTGACCGAACGAGAGTGCATAGCGTAATCCTGGATTTCATCGAGGGAATGACTGAGCCCGACGGCAGCTAGCGGTCGGAAGCCCGGCTGATCAGCCCCGCGGATTGCCTTCGCTGTGCTCACGCTCCTACCGCGCCCATTTGGGCTGTACTTGGAGACCGCGGAATGACGCGACTGCTCGCCCTGCTGGGAGTGCTGAGCATCTCCTTCTCGGCCATCTTCGTCCGGCTCGCCGATGTCTCCCCCTCCACCGCTGCCTTCTTCCGAGCTGGCTATGCGATCCCAGCCCTTTTTCTGCTCTGGAGGCTTGTCCGCGGACAGGACTACCGGTCCGCCAGGGACAGGCGGGTAGCGTTCGCGAGCGGGCTTTTCCTGGCGATGGACCTGGCCCTTTGGCATCAGTCCATCCGCCTTATTGGGGCTGGCCTCGCCACGGTTCTTGCCAACATCCAGGTGATCTTTGTGGGCCTGGCCGCGTGGGCGGTTTACCGGGAACGCCCGACTGGGTTGGCCATGTTCACCATCCCTGCCATATTCGGGGGCGTCGCCCTCATGTCTGGCCTAGGCCGCCCCGACGCCTACAGAGACGACCCACTGGGAGGGGTGATCTTCGGGATATTCTCCGGAGTTGCCTATGCACTCTTTCTGCTGGTCTTTCGAGCGTCCAACCGTGGCCTCGCTCCCAGTGCAGGTCCGCTGCTAGATGCAACCGTGGGCGTTGCCCTTGGGTCACTCTTGGCCAGCATTTTCGATCCCGGCTTCGATCTCGGCATGTCCTGGCCCGCCCAGGGATGGCTGCTGGCCCTGGCGCTAGTAGTCCAGGTAGGAGGCTGGCTCTTCATCGCGGCAGCCCTCCCTCGGCTGCCGGCCTTGGAGACATCGGTGCTGCTCCTCCTCCAGCCGATGGCGACGGTGCTGTGGGGGACCCTAATCTTTGCTGAGCAGCTCTCTATCCTTCAGTGGGCTGGAGTGGCACTCGTGCTCGGCGGTATCGGCGCCCTAACCCTGCGAGGCAGCGTCGAGAGACCTGTCTCCGCTTGAGCCAAACCATACATGGCGGCTCTTCCTTCGGAGGGATGCTGGTCTGTTCTAGTGAGATGGCGGCGGTCGCCGTGGCATCGCCGAAGGTTATTGTTGAGATAGCCGATGGGCCGCTCCATCAGTCCCTTCTCGTCCGGCCCTCCCGGCCAGCATCTCGGGCTGCCGCCAGAGGTAGGAGGTAGCGTGGGGATAGAGCTGCCGCCGCGATCTTCACCCTTCGTCAAACATCCCTTGTAGGAAGAAAACGGCGCTCCGAAGCCGTTTTGATGCGTCCCCTTGACTTCTCCGCTCATTAGAGGGATGTGTGTCTATC
>DAOUDQ010000008.1:0-3274 GCA_034431045.1 Dehalococcoidia bacterium
CTCCAGGCCGGCCCGAGCGATGCCGCTGCTGACCTGGGTTGCTATGTACTCGAAGTGGGGGGTCTCGCCGCGGATGACCGCCCCCAAGCACACCACCGCCTGATAACGGCCACTCTCGGCCAGCCTGCGAGCGGTCAAGGGGATCTCGAAGGAACCGGGCACCCAGGCCACATCCACCCTCTCCGCCTCCACGCCATGACGCCTCAGGCCATCCTCAGCGCCCGCCAGGAGCTGGCGGGTTATCAGATCGTTGAACCGCGAGACGACGATAGCTATACTCAAGCCCTCACCTAGGAGATGTCCTTCGAAGGTCGTGCCGGCCAAAAAATACCTCCTGTCAGGACACGATGTCCAGCAAGTGGCCCAACTTATCGCGCTTGGTCTCCAGATAGCGCAAGTTGTAGGCGTTCGGCTGCGTCATAATGGGAATTCGCTCTACCACCTCAAGGCCGTAGCCCTCCAGGCCCGCCCGCTTCGAGGGGTTATTGGTGAGCAGGCGGATCTGCTTGAGCCCCAGGTCCACCAGGATCTGCATGCCGATGCCGTAGTCGCGACGGTCGGCAGGGAAGCCCAGGGCCTCGTTGGCCTCCACCGTGTCCAGACCGTCCCTGTCCTGGAGAGCGTAGGCACGGATCTTGTTGCAGAAGCCGATGCCCCGCCCTTCCTGGCGCATGTAGACGAAGACTCCTCTTCCCTCCTCGGCAATGCGTTCGACGGCTAGCTCCACCTGCTCGCCGCAGTCGCAGCGCAGGCTGTGGAAAACGTCGCCGGTGACACATTGGCTGTGCATGCGCACCAGCACTGGCTCCGGCGTGGAAATATCGCCCATCACCAGGGCGGCGTGCTCATCGGGGTCGATCATGCTGCGGTAGGCGATGACCCGCAGCTCACCCCAGCGGGTAGGTATTGTAGTCTCAGCCACTCGGCGCACCAGCCTCTCCCGCTGGATGCGGTAGGCGATAAGCTGGTTAACGCTGAGGATCTTTAGACGGTGGCGGGCAGCGAACCGCTTGAGGTCAGGCAGGCGAGCCATGGTGCCGTCGGCCTTCATGATCTCGCACAGAACGGCCGCCGGATAGAGGCCAGCCAGGCGGGCCAGGTCCACGGTGGCCTCGGTCTGGCCTGCTCGCACCAGCACGCCCCCCTCGCGGGCGCGCAGAGGGAACATATGGCCGGGCATCACCAGGTCTTCGGCTCTGGTGGCCGGGTCGATGAGAACGTGCACCGTCCGGGCCCGATCGTGGGCTGAGATGCCCGTGCTGACGTCGTCACGGGCCTCCACGGAAACGGTGAAGGCGGTGCCAAAGCGCGACTTGTTGTCCCCCACCATCATGGGGATACGCAGCTCATCCAGTCGCTCACCCATCATGGGGACGCAGACGAGGCCGCGGCCGTATCTGGTCATGAAGTTGATGGCCTCGGGCGTCACGAACTGGGCGGGAATGGTAAGATCCCCTTCGTTCTCCCTGTCCTCATCATCGACAATGATGACGAAGCGCCCCTGACGATACTCCTGGATTGCCTCCTCAACGGTTCCCATCACCATAGCCCTATCCCTCGCTTCTCCGGCCGGGTCCCTGCTCACTACGCATTCGCTAGTCAGGGCTCGCTTCCCTGAGCAGTTGCTCCACGTAACGAGCTATTATATCCGATTCTAAGTTTACCGTATCTCCCGGCTGCTTGCGAGTGAGGTTGGTAACATCCTGGGTGTAGAGCACCAGGGACACAGCGAACGAACTCTCATCGCGGTCTATCACCGTAAGGCTAACGCCGTCCACAGCGATGGGCCCCTTGACAATGACGTAGCGCATGATCTCGGGCGGAGCGGCGTAGCGGGCTATGACCGCGTCCTCCTCGGGCGTGAGGGAGAGAAGAGTGCCGGTGGCCTCCACTACCCCCCGCACCACATGGCCGCCCAGGCGGTCGCTGAGGGTGAGGGCCCGCTCCAGGTTCACCAGGTCGCCCGGCTTCAACTGGCCCAGGTTGCTGCGGCGATAGGTCTCCGGCATGACGTTGGCGATGAAGTTATCCTCCTCCAGGTGAGCCACCGTCAGGTCCACCCCGTTGATGGCAATGCTGTCGCCCAGGTGTGTCCCCCGCAGAACCTTCTTGCAGGCGATGACCAATCGTCCCCGTTCCGCCTCCTTTACCGTGCCTGCCTCCTCAACGATGCCCGTGAACATCTACTCACCCCTCTTCATCGGATATCCTATGATAAGAGTATCGTCCCCCAACCGTTCTACCGCCACCTCTCGCAGGCGCCAGGCCTGGGCCAGCCGATGGGCTCCCCGGCCAGCTACCGCCGGCGGTGCCTCGACAGCACCGATGATCAGGGGGGCGATGATCACCTGCACCTTGTCCACCAGCTCCTGGTCGAAGAGGGAGCCAAGGAGGATGCCCCCTCCCTCCACCAGCAGGGAGAGGACCCCCCGTTCGGCCAGCGCCTTCAGCAGCGCCCCCACGTCGAGAGAATCGCCATCCCTGGGGAGCACCAGCACCTCCGCTCCGGCCGCCTCCATGGCCTGTCGCCAAGAAGGGTCAGAGCGGTCGCTGGTGGCGATGAGTGCCCGCCCCGGCCCCTGAAGCACACGAGCGTTCGCTGGCGTGCGGCCACCGCTGTCGGCCACCACCCGCAAGGGCTGACGTTCGCTCTCCTGACCGCCGGGGCGAGCAGTGAGCTGAGGGTCGTCCACCAGGATGGTGTTCACCCCCACCGCAATGGCATCCACCGTCGCTCGCTGCTCATGGGCCCACTGGCGGCTCTCGGGCCCGCTGATCCAGCGGGAATCGCCGCTGGCGGCAGCGATACGGCCGTCCAGGCTGGCGGCGAACTTGGCGATGACGAAAGGCAGGCCGGTGGTACGATGCTTGATGTAGGCCTCGTTGAGGCGCCGCGCCTCCTGCTCGCCCTCCCCCAGCTGCACGGCGATGCCGGCCGCCGCCAGCTCATCGCGGCCGCGGCCGCTCACGTTGGGGTCGGGGTCAAGGATGGACATATGCGCCTCGGCCACGCCGGCAGCGATGATGGCCTCGGTGCAGGGCGGCGTCCGTCCCCGATGGCAGCAGGGCTCCAGGCTGACGTACAGGGTGGAGCCGCGAGCAGCCTCGCCCGCCTGCTCCAGAGCCACGACCTCGGCATGAGGCCCTCCCGGCGGCCGAGTGAAGCCCTCGCCCACCACTCGCCCGTCGCGCACCAGGACGGCGCCCACCGCCGGATTGGGGCTGGCTCGTCCCAGAGCCTGGCTGGCCAGGGCCAGGGCCCGCTGCATGTAGT
>DAOUDQ010000009.1:0-10641 GCA_034431045.1 Dehalococcoidia bacterium
CATTCTGGCCAGTCGCGAGGGGAGCCGCACAGGCACCAGTTGGAAGCCATCCCTTTGCAGGCTGGGGCGATCGAAGGTCTCGGGTTTGGCGAAGACAAAGTAGGTGTTATCCCTGTCCACCTGGGCCAGGGCCTGCCCCAGGTTGTAGATGTAGGTGCCGGCACCCGCTCTTTGGCGGGGAACCGAGGTGGCGTCGATGGCAATGCGCACCTTCGAATGCCCCCTAACGAAAATGGGCCAGTTCGTGCGTGCGCCCCAGCCGGCCGCGGAAGAAATCGGCGATGCCCATGAGCATGGCCCTCAGTTGCCGCCGCTGGCCCCTGACAAGATACGACACGAAGTAGCCGACGCGAGTCGCCAAGAAGTAGGCCAAGAATAGCCCAAACCGCAGACGGGAGGAGTGCTTCCTCATGAGATAGAGTCGATTGCGGCTGGCGTAGTAGAGCTTGAAGGGCGATCCCACGCCACCGCTGGAGGCTGCCTTGCGGTGGTGAATGACCGCCGCCGGATTGAGGCGCAGGCGATAGCCTGCCGCCCTGGCCCGCGCCACGAAGTCGAAATCCTCGTAGTACATGAAGAAGCGCTCGTCCATGAGGCCGACATCGCGGAAGACGGCGGCGGGCACCAGCAGGCAGCACAGGCTGGCCATATTCACCTCCCGCGGTCGCTCGAACCCAGGCGGCTCCGGCTTGCCGTAGAGCCAGCCCCGCCAGATGCCCCGCCACCAATCGAAGTCGCCCACCGTGTCGTCCAGCAAGCCTGGCTGGCCGTAGAGATAGGTCTTGGGGGCGACCATCGTCCGAGCGTCGGCGCTCTCCACCAGGCGATCCAGAAAGTCCTGGCTCACCACCGTATCGTTGTTCAGGAAGAGAACGTAGTCGAAGCCCTCCCCCAGGCAGTAGCGTATGCCCACGTTGTGGCCGCCGCTGACCCCCAGGTTCTCCCCGTTGCGTATCAGGACCGCCTGGGGGAACAGCCACGATATCTCCTCGGGCGAGCCGTCGTCAGACGCGTTGTCCACCACCACCAGGCGGTATTTGGGATAGGCGACCGTCTGCAACGAGGCCAGGAAGTCGCGGATGTAGGGGGCACTGTTGTAGTTAATGGTGAGGATGGCTACGGAGGGAAGACTCCTGTCCTGGGCAGCCATGGACGGCCCCCTAGCGACCGGCCCTGGTGGGGGCGGTGAGGAAATATTCCTGGAGGGCCTCCTGCCAGGGCCGCAAGACGATGCCCAGGGCAGCCGCCGCTCGATTGGCCAGCTCCGAATAGGGCGGCTTGCGGTAGGGTGCGCCGTAATCGGCTTGGACGACCGGACGCAGTGCAACATCGCCACGGCCCGCCAGCTCTAGGGCCCGCTGGGCCCACTGATAGCGGGAGCAGCAGCCGCTATTGGTCAGGTGATAGATGCCGTAGGTCGGCCGGCCCATGAGCCCGACTATGGCCTGAGCCAGGTCGCGGGCCCAGGTGGGGGAGGCGATCTCGTCGGTCACGAAGCGCAGCTCGCCTTCGTTGACGACGGCCTGCAGAACCTTGGAGGGAAAATTGTTGCCCCCAGCGGCGTATAGCCAGGCCGTGCGCACGATGTAGAAGCGCTCGAGGATGGATTTGACGTATCGCTCGCCCGCCAGCTTGGAGCGGCCGTAGGCGTTGATCGGCTTGGGCTCGTCGGATTCCAGATAGGGCTCGCCCTTCTGGCCATCGAAGACCTCGTTGGTGCTCACGTACAGCATGGCAGCCTCAGCCTGGCGGCAGGCCAGGGCCACCTGGCGGGTGCCCTCGCCGTTCACCCTCATGGCCAGAACGGGGTGGGCCTCGCAGCCTGCAGTATCCGTGTAGGCGGCAGCGTGAATGACCACCTGCGGCCGAAACTGGCCGACGGCCCGGCCGACCGCCGCCGCATCGGTGACGTCCAGCTCCTGGCGGCCCAGGGCGACGACGGTCTCAGCAGATAACGCCTGCTGGAGCTCGCGGCCCAGCTGGCCACGGCCGCCGGTGATGAGGATGCGCACACCACCACCCCCTCAGCCCATCTTGATGTTCCAATCGTAGGGGATCTGGTCGGTATCCCAGGGAAGTCGATACTCGTCCGGCTGCTGTGGGTCATAAGGCTCGCTGGGGAAGTTAATAAGGAGGGAGGGCTCGGTGCCCACCGTCTTGTAGCCGTGCATGACGCCCACAGGAACCTTCAGCAGGATGTTGTTCTGCTCCCCCAGGAAGAATTCAGCCACCTGGCCCTGGGTGGGCGAACCCTCGCGAGCATCGTAGAGAGCCACCTTCACCACACCCTTCACCACCACAAAGTAGTCGTTCTGCTTCTTGTGGTAGTGCCAGGCCCGCACCACGCCCGGATAGTTCAGGGCCACGTAGGCCTGACCGAACTTGCGGAAGATGGCATCGTCGCAGCGCAGAAGCTGCATCAGGTAGCCCCGCTCGTCCGCGTGCTTGGTAAGCTGCTTGATCTCCACGCCCTCGATCACCCTTCCCCCTCCCGGTGAGCGGCCGCCTCCAGCCGCCAGCCATACTGGCGCTGGTAGTAGTCCCGATAGGCACCTGAACGGGCCTTCTGCCACCACCACTCGTTGTCGCCATACCAGGCGGCCGTCTTGGCCAGGGCCTCGTCGAAGCCGTGGCGGGGAGCCCAGCCCAGGGTCCTTATCTTCGACCAGTCTAGACTGTAGCGCCTATCGTGCCCCGGGCGGTCCTCCACGTGGCGAACCAGGCTGCGCGGCTTGCCCACTAGCTCCAGGATGGCCTCGGCCACCTGGATGTTCTGGCGGTAGTTATCGGCGGCGATGTTGTACACCTGCCCCGGCGTCCCTTCATGGAGGAGCAGGTCGAGGGCCTCACAGTGGTCCTCGACGAAAAGCCAATCGCGCACCTGGCGGCCGTCGCCATACAGGGGCAAAGGCTCGCTGCACAGGGCATTGGTGATAAAGAGGGAGATCATCTTCTCCGGGTACTGGCAGGGCCCCATGGTGTTAACGCCGCGGCTGACAATGACCGGCAGGCCGTAGGAGGCGAAGAAGGCCAGGCAGAGCATGTCGGCGGCCGCCTTGCTGGCAGCGTAGGGGTTGCGGGGCCGAAGGGGGTCCGCCTCCCGAGACGAATAGCCTTCGGGCGCCTCGCCGTAGACCTCATCGGTGGAGACGTAGACGAAGCGCTCGATGCCGTGCTCCCGGGCAGCGCAGAGGAGCACGTAGGTGCCATGAACATCGGTCCTGATGAATGCATCCGCTGCCAAGAGCGAGCGGTCAACATGGGTCTCGGCGGCCAGGCTGACGATGGCGTCGGCCTGGCCCACCAGCCCGTCCACAAGCTGGCGGTCGCAGATGTCGCCCTGAACGAAACGATAGCGGGGGTCGCCCTCTACGTCGCGCAGGTTGTCGCGGTTGCCAGCGTAGGTAAGTTTGTCGACGTTCATGACCTCATATTCAGGGTGCTCTCGCAGCAGGCGGCGCACAAAGTGACTGCCGATGAATCCGGCCCCGCCCGTAACCAGAATCCTGCGCATGCAAAAGCCCCTAAACCGCTCGAATCTGGCTGTGGTCGCCCAGGGTCAGGGCGCAACGCCGGTCCTCCACCCCGCCATCCCCCCTGAGCTCCACGTAGCGGCCGATGAGGCTGTCCTCGATGCGGTAGCCCACGTCCTCGATCAGCGTGTGCTCCATGACCACGCTGTTGGCGATGCGGCTGCCTTTCACCTGGCAGTGGTGATAGATGGAGGTGTGAGGCCCTATTTCCGCTTCGACGATGCGGCTCTCCTCGCCAATGATCAGCGGGCCCTCCAGGACGCTGTTGGTCACCTGGGCGCCGCGCTCGACGATCACCTTGCCCCGCAGCCGCGAGGCGCTGTCGATGCTGCCCTCCCTCCTGGCCGGCAAGGCGTCGAGAACGGCCGCATTGGCCTCCAAGATATCACCCATCTTGCCGGTGTCCATCCAGTATCGGTCCAGCTCCTGGGCACGCACGGCCAGCCCCTTATCGATGAGGTACTGGATGGTGTCGGCGATCTCCAGCTCGCCGCGGGCCGCCGGCCGTAGCTGCTCCACCGCCTCGAACACGTGCTGGTCGAACATGTAGACGCCGATCACCGCCAGGTCGCTGGGGGGCTGGCGTGGCTTCTCCACCACCCGCGCCACCCGACCGTCCACCAGCTCGGCCACGCCGAAGCTCTGGGGGGTATTCACCCGGCTGAGAAGAAGCTGGCAGTTGCTGGAATCGCTGCGAAAGCGCTGCACAAGGGGGGCCACACCGCCCAGCACCAGGTTGTCCCCCAGGTAGAGGACGAAGGGATGGCCAGCCAGGAAATCGGCGGCGATCTTCACAGCGTGGGCGATGCCCAGAGGGGCCTCCTGCTGGATGTAGGTCACCCTAGCACCGAAGCGATTGCCATCGCCCACCGCCTTCTCCACCTGCGCCCGCGTGTCGCCCACCACGATGCCGATGTCGGTGATGCCACAGCCCACCAGGTCCTCGATGGCGTAGAAGAGGACTGGCTTGTTGGCGATGGGCACCAACTGCTTGGCACCCGTGTAAGTGAAGGGGCGCAGCCGTTCGCCCTTGCCGCCGCTGAGGATCAGTCCTTTGAGGTTCTCTTTCGGCATAGACCTTCGCCCGGGACCGGGCTAGGGGTATTTTAGCCTCCCCCTGGTGTCAAGGCAAACGGTGGCCACTCCCTAGCGGCGGGCCATTCCTTGATTTACGACCCCCGTCCTGCTAGTCTACTGTCTGAAATTCTTGGCAGTTCTGGAGAAATTCTGTGCGAGTGGTGTCCATCCCTCTGCCGACTGGCATCAACCTGTCCCAGGTCAGCCACACCTGGGAGCTGCTGGTGCTTCTCACCGCTCGCGAGGTGAAGCTGCGCTATCAGGGCACTATCCTGGGCTTCCTCTGGACGCTGGCCAAGCCCCTGTTGCTGGCCCTGGTCCTCTCCTTCGCCCTTAGCCGAGTGCTGCGGGTGGACGTGGGCGAAGCTCCCTATCACCTGTTCCTGCTGTCCGCCCTGTTCCCCTGGGGCTGGTTCCAGTCCTCGATCCAGTTCTCTGCTGCCTCCTTTTCCAACAACGCCCCCTTGCTCAAGAAAGTCTACTTCCCCCGTTCTGTCCTGCCCCTGTCAACCGTTACCAATCAGCTCTTCCACTTCTTGCTCTCGATCCCGGTGCTCATGCTGCTTCTCGTGGCCTGGGGCTACTATCCAGGCGTCCACTGGCTGATCGGCATCCCTCTCCTAATCGCTATACAACTCGTCATGCTGGCAGGAGCCGTTCTGCTGGTGGCCTCTATCAACGTCTTCCTGCGCGACCTGGAGCATCTGGTGGAGGTTGGCCTAACCCTCTGGTTTTATGTCACCCCCATCCTCTATCCCTTGCACCTGGTGCAGGACAGGATAGGGCCCCTCATCCACCTGAACCCCATGGCTTCTCTCATCCAGGCCTGGCGCGACCTGTTCCTGGAGAACAAGCTCCCCAGCCTCGACATTTGGCCCGCCCTAGTCTTCACAGCCGTCACCCTGGTGGCGGGCATCATTGTATTCAGGACTCTCGAGGAACGCTTTGAGGATGCCCTATAACGATCAAGAGGTCATAGCCCTGGACAATATCTCCAAGCGCTACTTCCTCCAGCACGAACGCGCGAGGGAGTTGAAGACGGCCCTTTTGCATCTTCCCACCTACCTCCAAGCCAGCCGCGCCAAGGAGCCGTTCTGGGCCCTGAAGGACATATCGCTCTCCGTCCGCCAGGGCGAGAGCGTGGGCATCATCGGCGCCAACGGCGCCGGCAAGAGCACCCTGTTGCGGATCGTCGCTCGCCTGGCCCCGCCCACCGAGGGCAAGCTCATAGTGCGAGGGCGTGTCTCTCCGTTGCTCGAACTGGGGGCGGGCTTCCACCCCCAGCTTAGCGGGCGGGAGAACGCCATCCTCAACGCCGTCCTCCTGGGCCTATCCCGCAAGGAGGCCCAGGCGAAGCTGCCCGAAATAACGGAATTCTCTGAGCTTGAGGAGTTCATCGACCAGCCGATGCGCACCTACTCCTCGGGCATGTATGTGCGCCTGGGCTTCGCCGTGGCCGTACACGTGAAGCCCGAGATTCTCCTGGTGGACGAAGTGCTGGCGGTGGGCGACGCCGAGTTCCAGAGCAAGTGCTTCGCCCACATCGATAAGCTGCGTCAGGAGCAGGTGACCATCGTCCTAGTTACCCACGACCTGGAGAGCGTGAAACGCTTCTGCGACCGAGCGGTGCTCCTCAACCACGGCGTCATCGCCGCCCAGGGCGACCCTCGGGATGTGGTAGACGAGTACCTGGCCCAGGTCTTCGGTCATGCCGGGGCGGCGCCGGCTGGCGATGCTTAGGAAGCCATGATCAGGCTGGACATCGGCTGCCGCAGCCAGCGTCGGGACGTCATAGGCATCGACCCCTATCTCGTCCCCAGGACTGGCGTCAAGGCTGACCCGAACGTGGGTTTGCCCCTCAGGGACAACTGTGCCGACGAGATCTATGCCTACCACGTCCTAGAGCACGCCCAGGATCTGGTGGCGACGATGGAGGAGATCTGGCGGGTGTGCAAGGAGGGGAGCCTGGTCTACATCCGGGTGCCCCACGCCTCATCCCCCTACGTGACCTGGGTCGACCCCAGCCACAGGCGCGGCCTGACCATCGAGACCTTCGCCTCCTTTGGCACCAACGAGCGGGCCCGCTTCGAGCTGGAGTATGCCCGTCTGCACTTCATCACGGGCGCCGCCAAGGGCCGAGCCAGCCCGCCGCGCCGCCTTCTGAGCGACGTTCTGGAGGCTCTGGCCAATCGCAGCCGCGCCGCCCAGTACCGCTGCGAGCGCTGGTGGGGCCCCTGGGTAGGCTTCGATGAGGCCTTTATCATCCTGAGGGCGGTGAAGGAATGGCGGCCACCGCGCCGTCGTCGCCGGCCGGCAAGAAGCTCGATATCACGTTGAGGTGGTGACAGCCTTGGCCCAGCAGCAGCCTGACCTCGACTACCATCTGGAGGATGTCTTCCCCGGTCCCTACCACCCGGACACGCAGTTCTATATTGAACGGCTGAGCGAGGCTACTATCCAGGCGGCCCAACGCATACGACGGGGACGGATCCTCGATGTGGGCTGCGGCACCGCCAGGGAGATGATCCAGCTCTCCCAGAAGGGCTGGGAGGCCTGGGGCTTCGATGCCTCCGACAAGATGCTGGCAATGGCCCGTCGCGACGCCCGGCAGCAGAGGGTCAGCGTGCCCCTGGTAAGGGGGCTCGCCGAGAGGCTGCCCTTCCGCGATTCCTCCTTCGACCGCCTGGTCTGCAAGGGCTCGCTGGACCACTTTGCCGACCCTGAGGCCTTCATACGGGAGGCTGCCCGCGTGCTGAAGCCCCAGGGCCGGGCCATCATCGCCGTCACCAACTACGAGAGCCTCTCCTGCAAGCTCGGCCGCTGCCTCTATCCCTTGCTTGTCCGTTGCCGCTGGATGTCCAGGACTGAGCGCCCCTACTGGGTAATACCCGACCATCACACCTTCAAAGGCTACTACGATCGAATAATCCGCCTCGGCGATGGATGGCTTGAGCTCAGGAAATGCTTCGGCGTCTCCCTGCTATGGCTTTTCCCCGGCTGGGGAGGCCTTCTCGACAAGCTACCCCGCCCCCTAGCCTACAGCATCCTCAGGACGGCCGACTCGATCGCCCGGCTCGCGCCCAGCATGAGCGATGTCATCATATCCGTTTGGTCGCCCAGGGCCGAGGTCAAGAGGCGAAGGGCGCCTCGCCGGGCCAGGCGGCAGCCCAGGAGGACCGGATGAACATCTGCTTCCTCATGTATCACGGCAGCATGTACTCTGGCGGCCAGGGGGTCTACCTCTACTACCTGACCCGCGAGCTCATGCGCCTGGGCCATGAGGTGCACGTCATCGCCGGCCCCCCCTACCCCATCATGGCCGAGGGCGTCCAGGTGCACCGCCTGGAGAGCTTCAGCTGGTTCCGCTTCGTCGAGGCGCGCCGAGAATTTCTTGACCGGCCCAACCCGCTGCAGTTCTTCTATCCCTTGAACCTGTTCGAGTTCGCCAGCACTCGCGCCGGCATCTTCTCCCTGATGTTCACCTTCAGCCTGCGGGCGGTAGCCAAGTTTCAGGAACTGCACCGCCGCCACCCCTTCGATGTCGTTCACGACAACCAGGGGCTGGGCATCGGCCTGCTGCTCATAAGGAGCTGCGGTGTGCCTACGGTGGCTACCATTCACCACCCCTTGTCCATCGATGTGCGCAACGCTGTTGCCCAGGCCACAGGCCCCATCGAGAAAGCCCGTCGCCTCATCTACTACCCCATCTTCATGCAGGAGTTCGTCGCCCGCCGTCTCGATAGGATCATCACCGTATCGGAGGCCTCCGCCCGTATGGTAGAGCTGGCCTTCGCTGTGCCTAGGCAGCACATGGACGTCATCCATAACGGAATCGATACCGACATGTTCCGCCCTCTCAGGGTGGCCAAACAGCCCAATGACATCATCTACGTGAGCAACTCCGAGGATAGGAACAAGGGCGCCCTCTACCTCCTCCAGGCCCTGCGCTACCTACGCGACAGCACAGACTACCGCTTGACCTTTGTCGATCGGCCGCGGCAGCAGCTGAGGCTGGTTCCGCGCCTGCTGCGCCGCTACGGCCTGAGCACCCGCGTTCGCTTCACCGGGCGAGTTACCACGCCCCAACTGGTGCGCCACTACTGCCGCGCCCAGATGAGCGTCTGCCCTTCCCTGTACGAGGGGTTTGGCCTGCCCGCCGCCGAGGCCATGGCCTGCGGCCTGCCGGGGGTAGCCACCACCGGCGGCGCGCTACCCGAGGTGGTGGAGGACGGCGTCAGCGGCATCCTAGTGCCGCCGGCCGATGCCCCTGCCCTGGCCGAGGCCATGGACGAGCTCATGAGAGACGCCCAGCTGCGGCGGCGAATGGGGCAGGCGGGCAGGCAGAGGATCCTAGAGAAGTTCAACTGGCGGAAGGCTGCTTTGCAGACCGAGGCCGTCTACCAGCAGGTGCGCGAGCCGAGTCCGGCTGCGGCGTCAGAGCCTGTAGCCGCGTCATAGCAAGGGTCCAGCCGATCCAGAAGGCCACCGAAAGAACCCCCAGGCTGCCCACCAGAAGAGGGACAGCCAGCGCCCAGTAGCTGCGCCTTCGCGCTCCCTCCAGCAAGGCAGCAGCGGTCGCCAGAGTCGTCCCGCAGATGATGACCCCATACAGGCGCGACCTGTCCGGCCTCGGCCTTCGCCCTATCCTCTCCGCCATAGTACCTTGAAACAGCCAAAAGCCAGCGCCCCCGGCAGGACTCGAACCCACAACCGCCTGGTCCGAAGCCAGGCGCTCTATCCAATTGAGCTACGGGGGCACGTTCGACCCGTTGGCTGAGCCAAACCAAGCTAGGGAGTGTTCAACGAGCCTTAGAGAGTTTATCATAGGCTCCGTGCGGCCTCAACCATGCTTGTCTGTAGGCAAGCCTGCTAGGTCCCAACCATCTGGGAGAGTCAACGTGGAGCAAGGCGCCGAGGTCACGATCAAAACGGTGGAGGAGCTCCTAAGGGGCGAGGCCCTGAAGGACGCTGTCGAGCTGGTAGCCTCCATCCACCCGGCCGACCAGGCCGAGCTCTTCTGGCAGCTGGCGCCGGAGCTGCGGGAGGCCTTTCTGGCCCTCCTCTCGGCGGAGGGCCTCGCTCACCTGTTGGAATACCTGGACCCCGACCAGCGGGCTGTAGTGGTGGATAAGATGCCGCGAGCGTCTCTGGCCCGCGTCCTGGACAGGATCGACAACGATGTGGCGGCCGACATCCTCCGTACGCTGCCCCCGGCAGAGGGCGCGCGGGTGCTGTCCACCATGAGCACGGCCTCAGAGGTGGCTCCCCTCCTGGAGCATGCCGACGAGAGCGCCGGCGGCATCATGACCCGCGGCTTCGTGTCCCTCCACAGCGAGATGACCACCCAGGACGCTATTAAGTACCTGCGCCTGCGCAAGCCCAACGTGGAGGAGGCCTACTACCTGTACGTTCTAGATGCCGCCAATCGTCTGGAGGGCGTGCTAAGCCTGCGCGAGCTGGTGGTGGCCCCTGCCGCAACCCCCATCCACCAAGTCATGAGCCGAGACGTGATTATGGTAGCGCCCCAAACCGACCAGGAGGAGTGCGCGCGCCTGATCCAGCACTACCGCCTGCGGGCCCTACCGGTGGTGGACGAAGAGCGCCATTTGCTAGGCATCACCACCATGGACGACGCCATGACGGTCGCCTCCGAGGAGGCCACCGAGGACATGTATGGCATTGTCGGCCTGCCGGCCGAAGAGAGCGGCTACGACCCCATCAATGTCTCGGCCCGCAGACGGTTGCCCTGGCTGGCAGTGAACCTTGCCCTGGTCTTCGTAGCCGCTGGCGTCGTCAGTCGCTTTGTAGACACTATCGAACAGATAGCGGCCCTGGCCGTGTTCATGCCCATCGTGGCCGCCCAGGGGGGCAATGCCGGCATTCAGACCATTACCCTGGTGGTACGCGAGATCGCCCTGGGGGAGGTCGAGCTCAAAGACGCCAGACGCGTCCTGATCAAAGAGGTGTCCGTAGGCTTGATAGAGGGCATGGCACTGGGGATATTCGTCGGCCTGATAGCCTGGGTATGGTG
>DAOUDQ010000010.1:0-5227 GCA_034431045.1 Dehalococcoidia bacterium
CGATTGAGGTTAGCGACAGCGGCAGCCACGCGCTAAGCCTCTCCTATGATGAACTGGAATCGCTAAACTGGACGGTCGACTTGGGCGTGTGGGGCGTGTGGGAGTAGACTGCCTGCCCCGACCCCCCCACAGACGGGTGCCAAGCGGCGGGGGGCGCTCCCACCGATTCTGGCGGCTCTCACGGCAACTCTTAGGCCATCGGCGAGCGGCAGTGCCGTCGCCCTGCTAATCCCAACGAGGGTGCGAGGCCTCGCCCGACTCGTCCCGCTTCACTTCCGATCGCCCGTCTGATACCCTTGCCTGTGGAGGATCAGGCATGTCCACCGGCGCTCGCACGGGCGTGGCCCAGTTGCCCCTGCACTACGGGGCGGCACCCAAATGGCTGTTCGAGCGGATGACCAGGCTGGCCCGCCAGATCACTCTGGTCATCGTCGAGGAGTTCGGGCCGCAGGAGGTGCTCGACAAGCTGTCGGACCCGCTGTGGTTCCAGGCCTTCGGCTGCGTCCTGGGCTTCGACTGGCACTCCAGCGGCGTCACCACCACCGTCTGCGGCGCCCTCAAGGAGGGCCTGCGGGGACTGGAGAGAGACACGGGCCTGTTCGTGGCCGGGGGCAAGGGGAAGACCTCTCGCAAGACGCCCCTGGAGGTGGCGGCCTTCGGCGACCGCTACGGCTTCGAGCCGGGGGGCCTGGTCTACGCCTCCCGCATGGCCGCCAAGGTGGACTCGGCCGCCCTCCAGGACGGATATCAGCTCTACCACCACACCTTCGTCTTCAGCGGCGACGGCGCCTGGACGGTCATCCAGCAGGGGATGAACGAGGCCACCCGCTGGGCCCGTCGCTATCACTGGCTGTCGTCGGCGGTGGACGACTTCGTCTGCGAGCCGCACAAGGCCATTTGCTCCGACGGGCGAGGGGTCGTCCTCAATATGGTGGCGCAGGAGAGCGACGAGTGCCGCGACCTCAGCGCTCGGCTAGCGGGCGAGAGGCCCGACAAGCTGGTGAGGGAGCTGAAGCGCCTGCAAACCCTGGAACTGCCCGAGCGCCATCACCTCCAGCCCAGCGACATCCATCCCGATAAGCTGGCCAAGATCTTCCTCAAGACCTACGAGCGCCAGCCTCAAGACTTCGAGCGCCTTCTGGGCATGGAGGGGGTGGGCGCCAAGACCATCCGTGCCCTGGCCCTCGTCTCGGAGCTGGTGTACGGGGCTAAGGCCAGCGTGCGCGACCCTGCCCGCTTCTCCTTCGCCCACGGCGGCAAGGACGGCCATCCCTATCCGGTCGACCGCCGCACTTACGACCGTTCCATCGAGGCCCTGCGGGCGGCGGTTGAGCGGGCCAAGCTGGGCCGGCGGGAGAAGCTGGAGGCGCTCCGTCGCCTCGTGGCGGTATAATAGAACTGCGATGGAGATACGACAGCTTCACCCCTGGAATTTGGAGCCCCGTGACGCAATAGCCACCCAGAAGCGGCTGGCCTCCCAGATCATTGTGGAGGGCTCGCCTCAGGACGTGCGCACGGTGGCTGGGGCGGACATCGCCACCGCGGGCGGCAGGGGCCGCGGCGCCGTGGTCGTGCTCAGCTACCCCGACCTGCGGGTGGTGGAGAGCCAGGTGGTGGAATCGGAGCTAACGTTTCCCTACATACCGGGGCTGCTGGCCTTCCGCGAGGTGCCCGTGCTGGCCAAGGCCTTCCAGCGGCTGTCGGTCAGGCCCGATTTGCTCTTGGTGGACGGCCAGGGGCTGGCCCACCAGCGTCGCTTCGGCATCGCCTGCCACCTTGGGCTCCTGCTCGACCTGCCGACCATCGGCTGCGCCAAGTCCCGACTGGTGGGCGAGCATGGGCCTGTGGGCGAGGAAATGGGCGGCCGGGTGGAGCTGCGCGATGGGCCGGAGGTGATCGGCCTGGTGGTGCGCACGCGGGCGGGGGTGACGCCCGTCTACGTATCCGTGGGCCATCGCATCGGCCTGGCGGAGGCGGCGGAATGGGTTCTTCGCCTCTGCCGGGGCTATCGCCTGCCGGAGCCCGCTCGCCTGGCCCACCAGGCGGCCGGCGGCCAGGCGATAGCGGTGGTAACGAAACCTGCCGGCGAGCAGATGCCCTTGTTCTAGCAATCGAAGCGCAAGGTGGTCGATGCTGCCATGCAAGAAGTGAAAGAAGTCCTCAAGCAACTCTCCGAGCGCATCTTTCGCATAACGGAGAGCCTTTGACGTCGCCAGCCAAGAACGCGAGATAGCTGCCCTCGAGAGGCGCTCTTCCCGGCGCGACTTCTGGGACGATCCCCAGCAAGCCCAGAAGGTGATGCGCCGCCTGGCCGAGGCCCGTGAGCAGGTGGAGACCTGGCGTGGCCTGGAGGCCGAGGTCGGTGAGCTGTCCGGCCTGCTGGAAATGGCGGAGGTGGAGGGGGACGAGGCGACGGCGGCTGACGTGTCCGCTGAGGCTGAGGCGCTGGCGGCTCGACTGGACAGGCTGGAGCTGTCCCTGGCCCTCTCCGGCCAGTATGACCGGCGCGACGCCATCCTGGCCATCCACGCCGGCGCTGGCGGCACCGACTCCCAGGACTGGGCAGAGATGCTGTTGCGCATGTACCTCCGCTGGGCGGAGGGCCGCGGCTATCAGGCGCGCGTGCTGGACATGACGGTGGGGGAGGAGGCGGGGATCAAGAGCGCGACGGCGGAGGTGGCTGGCCCTAACGCCTACGGCTACCTGCGGGCCGAGCGGGGCGTCCACCGCTTGGTGCGCCTGTCGCCCTTTGACTTCGCCCACGCCCGTCATACCTCCTTCGCTCTGGTGGAGGTGATGCCGGAGGTCGAAGACGTGGCGGAGGTGACCATCGACCCCGATGACCTGCGCATCGACGTCTTCCGGGCCAGCGGCCACGGCGGCCAGCACGTCCAGAAGAACGCCACTGCCGTCCGCATCACCCACATCCCCAGCGGCACCGTGGTCTCCTGTCAGAATGAGCGGTCGCAGTATCGCAACAAGGATATCGCTATGAAGGTGCTGCGGGCGCGTCTGCTGGAGCGGGAGCTGGAGCGCCAGGCCGAGGAGAAGACTCGCCTCAAGGGGGAGCACGTCTCCGCCGCCTGGGGGAACCAGATCCGCAGCTACGTGCTCCATCCCTACAAGATGGTGAAGGACCATCGCACGGGCTACGAGACCAGCGACGCCGAGGCTGTCCTGGACGGCGAGCTCGATGAGCTTCTGAGGGCCTATCAGAAGGCCACGCTGGGCAAGGACGGGGGATGAAGCGGCTTCTAGTTCTCCTGGGCCTGGCTGTTCTCTTCTTGGGGACGGTTCTCTCCCCTATCGCCTTCGGACAGGTGGGCATAGAGGTCACGGCCGCCGATGTGGTGAACAGGTTCCCCGAGGAAGTGGTGTTCCGCCTCTCGGCCTACAGCGAGGCCACCATCGAGGAGGTGACCCTTCACTATCAGATCCTGCCCGACGGCGTCGTGGCCTACGGCCGGCCCGATTTCACTCCAGCCGAACGGGTCCAGGTGGACTTCCACCTGAAAGGCAACGACCCGCCGCGCAGCTACCTGGCCCCCGGTGCCGAGATCGACTACTTCTGGGAGGTCGAGGATGGCGCTGGCAACAAGCTGACGACGGATCAGGCTACCTTCGTCTATGAGGACATCCGCTTCTCCTGGGAGAGCATCAGCGATGGTAACCTGACTGTCTACTGGTATGCCGGTAGCCGCTCCTCTGCCGAGTCGGCCCTGGAGGTGGCCGGCGACACGCTGGACAAGATGTCGGCGCTCCTGGGCGTGACCGTTGACTACCCGGTGAAGGTCTGGACTTACGATAGCTACGAGGACATGCTGCCCGCCCTGGTGCGGCGCAGCGAGGCCCACCAACAGCGGGTGGTCGTCCTCGGTGAGCGGGTAGCGTCGGATACGGTTCTCCTGCAAGGCGAAGGCGCTGATGACACCCTTCGCCACGAACTGACCCACATCGTGACCCGTGAGGCCGGCAAGGGCCCCTACGGCTCCTTGCCCACCTGGCTGGACGAGGGAACGGCCATGTACGCCCAGTCGGAGCCCGGCGAGGGCTACACTTCAGCCCTGGAGGGGGCCGTGAAGCGCGATAGCCTCATCTCCGTTCGTTCCATGACCTCTCCCTCCGGTGACCCCAGCAAGGTGGGCCTCTTCTACGGCCAGGCCTGGAGTCTGGTGAACTTCCTGATCGAGGCCTACGGGCCGGCGAAGTTCGCTGAGCTGTTCGCTACCTTCAAGGAGGGGAGCACCGTCGACAAGGCCCTCCTGAAGGTATACGGCTTCGATCAGGACGGCCTGGAGGACGCCTGGCGGGCCAGCCTGGGCCTCCCGCCACGCGAACGTCCCACCCCTGCCGACGAGCAGGAGTCGGAAGTGCAGCCCACACCTGCGGGACAGACGGGCGAGATGGAAGAGGCTGACCAGGACGAGTTTCCCTGGGGCACGGCGGTGGGCCTAGCGGTTGCTGGAGCAGCCCTGGCGGGCGTGAGCCTTCTGGGGCTAGGTGTGCTGGCCGGTCGCCTGCGCCGTCGTTAGGGCAGGATAATCTTGCCGCCAGCGGGCGCGCCGCTGGGCTGGGATGTGGGAGTGACCGGCCCCGTCTCTGGGGCCGCTGTCGCCTCCGTCAGAGGCGACGGCTGTATGACCCGCTCGATGATATCCACCAGGGCGTCGTCGGGCACGGCGCCGGCGAAGCTCATCTTGTCGTCGATGACAGTGGTGGGGACGGCGCGCACCTGGTAGCGCTGGCTCAGCTCGGGGAATTCGTTTGCCTCAATGACCTCGGCCGAGATGCGAGGGGTTTCCAGGGCCACCTGGTAGGCCAGGCGGGCCATCTGGGGGCAGTGGGGGCAGGCTGGCGTCACGAACACCTGAATGCGCACATCGTCCTTTAGCTTGCGCAGCCTCTTACGTGTTTTGTCACTCAGGTAATTGGTGCCGCGCGAAATGTCCACAATGGTCTCGATTAGGGTGACGAACTCGTAGCCGCCAGGGAAGCCGTAGTACTTCAGCCAGCGCCCGTCGCCGCCGTGGAAAACGATGGCCGGTATCCTCTCCACCCGGTACTGAGCGACCGCCTCGTTGTCCTCCTCGAAGATGTGCTGGCGCAGGCTGATCCCGTTGGTGAGAGCAGCCAGCTCCTCCAGCATCTGGCGGGTGGGCTTGCAATACTGGCAGGGCTGACGGCCGGGGACGAAAAGGGAAGTCTCCTTCTGGGTGAAAAAATCGAT
>DAOUDQ010000011.1:0-3745 GCA_034431045.1 Dehalococcoidia bacterium
CCGGCCCCATGCGGGTGGAGCGCACGGGGGCGATCTTGTCGATGCGCTGCTTGATCCGCTCGCCGAAGGGCTCCTCTAGGTCCTTGATGACGTAGAACTCCACGTTCTCGCGGCCGTATCCCGAGAAGCCATAGATGCCATAGGTATCGCCGATGGTCTCCAGGGCCTTGATGAGGAGGACGGCGCTCTCTTTTTCCAGGTCGATGATCCGCTTGGGCGGGGTTAGCAGGTCCTGGGCCCGCCGCGACATCCACCAGGAGAAGTAGCGGCGGGGGTCATCGTCGAAATCGTCCTGACCGAAGCGGCGCTCGTGCTTCATGATCTCCTCGTCGGTGGAGGCGCTCATGTCCAGGAGGAAGGCCACCGCCACGTCCCTCTCCACCTTGTTGCGCCGCCAGTAGACCTTGCCCGTGGGCTGGTGGCCGCTGTGGCGCTCCACCACGAAGTCCACCACAGCGTCCAGGTCGAACTCTTCACCATCCAGCAGGCGCTTGACCTTGCGGAAGAGCTCCGGCCGCAGGAGCTCGAACTGACGGCGGGTCTGGGCCACCAGGCTGGAGTGCTTCAAGAGGGTCTGCTCAAAGAACTGAGCCCCGCCCTCGGCCAGGGAATACTCGGCCACCCGGCACCAGCGGGGCTTGTAGTCGCTGGCCCGGAAGTCCCACTCATCATAGTAGAAGTAGTTGGGCTCGGGCGGCAGTTCCCTGTCTTCACCCTCGCCGGGCGTGGCCAGTGGAGCCCGCCCCTCGTGATAGGGCAGGCGCTTTTCGGGCCGCTGGGGCGTGGTCTCCTTCAGGAGGTTGGCCAGGAAGAGAGCGGAGCTTTGGGAGAGGTCAGCCTCGGCCAGCTCGCTGAGGGTTATCTCCACACTCTTCTCCAACAGCTGCTGCAACTGCTCTGGCGACAGCGGCTGAGGTGATGTCTGGGTCTGCCTGCTCTCTTTCTCCTGGCGCAGGCGCATGAGGAGCTGCCCCAGCTCCGGCTTGAACTCGCCCCGAAACTCCACCGGCTGGGGACTCTGGTAGGGCAGCTCCTGGCCGCTCTCCGTGAGCTGGGACAGGGCCTGGCCCAGAGCGTCCAGGTCCTGGGGCAGCTCCATCTCCTCCTCCTGCAGGCGTTGCCACTGCTGGTCCAGATCGCTGAGGATGTTGGGAATGTTCTGGGCCAGGCGGTAGAGGCGCACAGTGGCTTCGGCGGAGTCCTCCACATTGGCCTGAGGCTGCTGGACGGCTCGCACGAGGCCAAGGGCGTTGCGCAGGAGGCCGATCATGGTCGTGGGCCAGCGCATGCGCTGGAGGCCTTCCAGGCTGGCCAGAACCAGATTCTCCAGGAAGCCCTGACGCAGGGGCAGCTCTTCCGGCCGCGGTCGCTTCTCCAGTTCCCCGTCCTGGATGCGCCGATAGACGGAGCGAATGCCACAATATTCTCGGGCTACCAGGCGGTCGATACGGGCATCCTCCACGACGGCGAACAGGTCGGACGCCAGTTGGCGGTCGTCGAACAGGTCGAAGAAGCGCTCGATATCGGTTAGGGCCCCTTTGGGCCCGCCCCGCTGCCTTTCCAGGTGGTGGCGCTGGTCGGGGAAAATGTGCCCGGGCCTCTCGAACAGGAAGCCAAAGCTGCCGAACTCCAGGTGGCCTGCCTGATGGGTGGTGTAGACCTTGTAGACGGCGAAGTTCTGCGCCTTGTCCTGATGCTGGTCCACCGCCGCCGGCAGATAGACAGAGGTGCCCTCGGTGGAGGGGCGCTCGCTGGCCACCCAGCCGATATTCTTCTCGGCAAGGGTGTCAGCGGAGTGAATAGCCACATTGCTACCGGTCAGGGCCTTGCAGTACATTCGCAGGACTTCCGCCACCCTGCTCAGTTCCACCCGCGAGGATAGGGACTCGAGAACCTCGTCGCTCCTGCTGGACTCCAGGCGGAAGAAGGCCTTGCCACCCTCGATGCTGGTTTCCAACAAAGCGAAGCCAAAGGCGTGCCAGTGGTGCAGGTCGTCCACGCTGATGCGAACCAGCACCTCGGGCAGGCTCTTGAGGAACTCCATGGCCGCCACCGGCGAGCGGGAGGCCAGGTCTTCGGCCAGTGAAAGCAGGTAGGGGTGGACATGCCCTTCGAGCTGACCTAGGGCGCGCGCCCCTTCGGTGAAGAAAGTGAAAGCCTGCCGTCCTTCCTGGCGAGCCACTTCGCGGGTGAGGTTGAGGAAGCGCGGCCGCTGGGAGGCCTGGATGTGACTGAGGAGAACGGGGCCCTTCTCCAGATAGGAGCGGGCATCAGCCCAGCCGGTGTAGGCCAGCACCTCGGCGAAACGTATGAAGGCCTCACGGTCCTGCGGGGGCAGGGGCGACAGGGACGTGGGCGTCGTCGACAGGCAGTGGGTGGCCAGGTCGTAAGAGCGCTCGGCCAAGACGTCCACGAATCGCACCAAGGCCCTGGCCTCGTCCAGAGAGAGCTGGGACAAGAGGGCTGGGCTCATGTCGAAGAACTGGACGGCCAGGGAGGCCGAACGCCAGGTGCCCTTGTAGAGGTGCTGCCCCAGGATCACCCAATCGTCTATCTGGGCCAGAGAGAGATGAGGCAGGGTACCCGGGCTGGCGCGGAAGTAGGCGGCGGCTAGGGATGACGACAGCTCCACCAGGTCGCGTCCCCGCTGAGCCCACTGCTGTAAGGCGGCGAATCCCATGAGGGGCAGCACCTGGGGGGTGGCTCGGAAGTACTCGCTGGCCGCCTCCCAGGAGCGCCAGGAACGGCGGGCCAACTCCAGGCCATCCTCGGCCCACAGGGTCACCTCCTCCGGCTCCAGCAGATTGCAGGCCACCTCGGCGCTGCGGCGGAACTCTGCTGCCAGGGCGGTGGAGAAGGGAGCCAGTTCCCTTTCGAACCGGCCTACCAGGCGACGTGAAGAGGAACTACTCAAAGATAGAGGACACCACCTCTTCTATGCTGCGTTGCACCTCGCTGTCATCGGTGAGGGCCCAGACCACTGCCACCTGACAAGCGCGGCGAGGGGGTATGCCATTCTGTATGAGCCTGCCAGCGTAGATGAGCAGACGAGTGCTCACCCCCTCGGCCAGGCCGTGCTCCTTGAGGTGGCGCACCTTCTCGCCCAGCTTGGCCAGCTCCACGGCCAGGGAGCCAGGGACGCTGGCTTCATGCTGGATGATGCGAGCCTCCAGCTCTCTTGACGGGTAGCCGAACTCGATGGCCATGAACCGCTGGCGAGTGCTGTGCTTGAGATCCTTGAGAGCGCTCTGGTAGCCGGGGTTGTAGGAGATGACCAGCAGGAAGCCGTCGCAGGCCTCCACTATCTGACCCAGCTTCTCGACGGGCAGGATACGGCGGTGGTCGGTAAGGGGATGGATGAGGACAGTGGTGTCCTTGCGCGCCTCGACGATCTCGTCCAGGTAGCAGATGGCACCGGCCTTGACGGCGCGAGTCAAGGGCCCATCGATCCAGCGGGTGGACTCCCCCTCCAAGAGGTAGCGCCCCACTAGGTCGCTGGCCGTCAGGTCCTCGTGGCAGGCCACTGTCACCAGGGGCAGACCGTGGCGGCCAGAGCCCTCGGATTGGCCGGTGACGTCCCTGACGATGGTCAGGGGCCGGTCGAGCCGGTAGGCCATGTACTCGATGAAACGGGTCTTGCCGCAGCCGGTGGGGCCCTTAAGGAGTACCGGTATCTTCTGGTGGAAGGCAGCAGTGAACAGCTCCACCTCATCCTTCAGCGGCAGGTAGAAGGGCTCCTCGCTGA
>DAOUDQ010000012.1:0-1687 GCA_034431045.1 Dehalococcoidia bacterium
ACCTCTGGACGGCGAGCTTTCTGAACGAGCGCTTTCCCCGGCCCGTATCGCCTCTGGGCTGGGCGGTCATCCGGAATCTGCTGGAGGATCTCGCGTTCCGTGCCCCGCTGCGCTACCTGGGAGTTCGGAATGTGGAAAGGTGGCCCATCACCAAGCTCTATCGAGGTCATCCCTATACCAACGTTCGGGTCTTCCAGACCCTCTATCGCCCCTTCCCTGACCTGCTGCTGCCCGAGGACGCAGCCCAGTACTTTCCCGCCGGCGACACGACTTTGAGGCGGGAGGTAGCCTATCCTCAAGGCTGGTGGGATCCAAGGATGTTGTTATCGCTGGCCCGGTCCTTCCCGCGTCAGCCATCTCTCTGGTCCCCGTGGCACAGCGACCGCCAGTGGGCCCACTTCCTCCTTCGTCACCAGACGGAGATGTCGGCCCTCAAGTGGGCCGTACAGGGTCTGGGGACTGGTAGCGAACTCAGGGTAATCTGGCAACTGATCGAGCGAGCACAGGCCCTCAACCGTCAACTGCTGGCTCTGCACCGTTGGAGCTTAACCCACGCTGAGGTGTGGTACTCGCTGCTGCGCCGTCTGATCAGGACCTGGATCGGCCCGAAGCAGAACACGTCGCTGGGCAGTGCACTGGTGGCCGAGGTCCCGAACAAATCGGTGGAGCTGGATCAAGCCATCCGGCGGCTGGCCGCCATCCCCAGCGGGCCCGGGTTTGAGGGGGCCCTGAAGGAGTTCCTGGCCCGCTACGGACATCGCTCCTTCAGTCTAGACCTGTATGAGCCGCCCTTCAGCGTCGAGCCCGTTCAGGTGCGGCGACTGGTGAGGCAGCTTCGAGGGACTTCCGTGCAGCAGCGGCCATTCCATTGGCAGGAGGCTCAGAGCCTGGCGAGCAAGGCTGTGCGGCGGGGGATTGGCGGTTGGCTGCGCTGGCAGTTCTTCCGCCACGTGGTCAATCTGGCCCGGCGCTACATGGGCCTGCGGGAGGATCAGCGCTTCTACTGGCAGCAGACACTGGCGGTGATGCGCTGCCTCTTCGTGCGCTTGGGCCAACATCTTCAGACTGATGGGATTCTTCAGGCTCCGGAAGAGGTTTTCTTCGCCACCTGGGAGGAGTTGCGGGCCCACGCCGCGGGGAAGAGGGCCCTGGACCATGAGCGATTCCTGTGTCGCCGGGCGGAGTTCCACCGCTTGCGGGAGGAGCACAGGCGAGCCCCGGCCCTGCACTACCCGCCTTTCCTGCGCGGCAATCGGCCGCTCGAGTCGCACCCCCTTCCCCCGGGCGTGACCGTGCTGGAGGGCCAGCCGGTCAGTCCCGGGCTAGCTCAGGGGCCAGCCAGGGTGGTCACCTCCCCTGAGCAGTTGAGTCAAGTGGTACCTGGGGAGGTGCTGGTCGCTCCTAGCCTGGACCCGGGCTGGACGCCGGTGTTCGGCCTGGTGGTCGGCGTGGCCTTCGAGCGAGGTGGCCAGCTTTCACACGGGGCGGTAGTGGCCCGGGAGTATGGCCTGCCGGCTGTCACCGCGTTGCGGGGCCTGGTGAAGCGCATTCGCAATGGGCAGAAGGTGGTGGTTGATGGCACCTCGGGGCTAGTGCGCATCTTGGAGCAGCAGACTCCGACCTGCGTCGTCGGGTAGTGACTCATGTCCCCGGCCCTCCACCTGCTGGCTTTGCCGGGCTGCTGGAG
>DAOUDQ010000013.1:0-1758 GCA_034431045.1 Dehalococcoidia bacterium
TAGCCACAAGCCCAGCAGAGCGAGGGCCAGCCCGCCCACGAGGGCAGTGCCCAGGCTAAGGAAAAGGCCCGTCTCGTCCTTGGCTCCCGCCGCCGGCACCAAAACGCCGCCGCCAGCGCCGCCGGCGACGGCCAGAGGCAGCGCTATCAGTACGCCACGGCCGCGGCGGAGCACGGCGATCGCCAGCCACGGTATGAAACCGAGAACGGCCCACACAATGAACAGCAGGGCCAGGAAGATGATATCCAGGTCGATGGGCATTGGTCAGGAGGCGGCCCACCTCTCGGCGATGACCTTTTGCCCCTCCTCCACCAGGGCGGACAGGTAGTCCTTCTCCTCCACCACTCGCACCACCTGACCGGTGCGGAAGATGGCGCCCTTGCCCTTGCCGGCAGCGATGCCCACGTCGGCCTCCATGGCCTCGCCGGGACCGTTCACGACGCAGCCCATCACCGCCACGGTGATGGGCTTGCCCAGCTTCTGGAAGTGCTTCTCCACCTGGTTGGCCAAGGAGATGATGTCCACCTCCATGCGGCCGCAGGTGGGGCAGGCGACGATGATCGGGCCGCGCTGGCGCAGGTTCAGGGCGCTGAGGATGTCGTAGGCAATCGGTATCTCTTCCTTGGGGTCGGCGGTCAGTGACACGCGAATGGTATCGCCAATGCCCTCGGCCAGGAGGAGAGCAATACCGACGGCATTCCGTATCGACCCGCTGCGAGCGGTGCCGGCCTCCGTGATGCCGATGTGCAAGGCGTAAGGGGCGAGGCGGGCGATCTCCCGATAGGCGGCCACGGTGGTGGGTACATCGAAGGCCTTAAGGGAGACCTTGATCAGGTCGAAGTCCATCTCCTCCAGGAGGCGGATCTCCCACAGGGCGGCGTCCACCATGCGCGGCCACTTGGGCGGCGGTAGCTCCCCTTCGGCCAGGGCGGGCAGGGGCGGCAGGCTACCCTCGTTCACCCCCACGCGGATGGGCACCTGCCGCTCTTTGGCTGCTCGCACCACCGTTCGCACCTTCTGGGGGTCGCGGATGTTACCGGGGTTGAGGCGCAGGCCGTGGACGCCTGCCCTCAGGGAGGCCATCGCCAGGCGGTAGTCGTAGTGGATGTCGGCCACGACGGGAATCGGCGAGTGGCCGACGATCTCCGGCAGGGCGGCGGCCGCATGACGGTCGGGCACGGCCACGCGGATGATCTCGCAGCCCAGCTCGGCCAGCTCGTAGGTCTGGCGGAGGGTGGCCTGGGCGTCGGCAGTATTGGTGTTGGTCATCGACTGGACAACGATGGGGGCGTCGCCCCCAACCTGAACGCTGCCCACCCAGACGGGCCTGGACTGGCGGCGCGCTATCTCCATCATCGAAAGAGGCTCTCCCCCCGCAGCACCCTCAGCACGTCGAAGTAGGTGATGACGACGGCGAGGGCGATGATCAGCGTGAGGCCAATGAGGTGCACCAGGGCCTCCTTCTCGGGGGCGATGCGCTTGCCCCGCCTGGCGATTTCCAGCAGCACGAACATGATGCGGCCGCCGTCGAGCATGGGCAGGGGCAGGATGTTGATGATGGCCAGGTTGATGCTCAGAAGGGCGGCGAAATCCAGCAGGGGCCGATATCCCGCCTCTTCCACCACCTCGCCAGTGACCTGGGCTATGCCCACCGGCCCGGCCACCTCTGGCCCGCGGCCCGTCTTGAACCAGGAGATGACCTCGTTGCGAGCCAGGGTCAGGGTCTGGAAGGTCGTATCGATGCTCTTGGGGAAGGCC
>DAOUDQ010000014.1:0-2737 GCA_034431045.1 Dehalococcoidia bacterium
TGCTGTGCCAGATAGAGGGTATGGTTGACACCAGGGCAGCCACGACGATCACAACGGCGATCATCACGTAGGTTGTGGTGTGCATGTGGAACCACATCGTCCAGAACTCCGAACTCCAGGTGTGGACCAGGTAGGACGCCGCGATCGTCCCCAGAGCAAGCCCGGGCAGGATCGCCAGGAGGCTGAATATCAGGCCTTCCGCCACTAGCATGAGGCCAACCGACGGCCTGCCCGCTCCCAGCGTGCGCATCGTCGCTGTCTCCCGCTCCCGCTCCAGTACGTTGACCGTCATCGTGTTGAACACGATGGCCCCCGCCATCACCATGCAGAACGCCACGATGACGCCGGCCATCACGTTGTAAAGGGACATCATCTCGTCCCAGTCGTTCCGGATCTCCTCCTTGATCTGCACGCCTTGAATGCCAGGCAAACCATACAGCGCCGCCTGGGCGTCAGCGCTCGCCGAGGGGGAGGTTGTGTCCAACCAGACGGCATTGAAACCGCCCGGCAGCCCCAGGTCTTCCTTGGTCGCCAGGGACACGTAGCTCAGCCCGCCGGTGAACTCCTTGCTGACGCCGCTCACCGCCACCGACGCGCTCACCGCCTCTGTTGTTATGTCGAGGCTATCGCCGACGCCAACGTCCAGTTTGTCGGCGACGCCCTTGGTCAAGATGATTCCTCCCCCGCCCAGGGCCTCGTCCGCCGTCTTCCCTCCGCCGAGGTCGAATCCGTGCAGCCGCGAGTCCTCCTGCACCGCCACTAACTCAATGTTCGTCCGCTTCGAATCCACCCGGATCTCCGCCGGCGCCAGGTAGACGCGCTCGGCCCGGCGGATGCCTTCCAGACCTTTGATCTCGGCCAACGTCTCGTCATCCTGGGGGCTCCAGAAGGTCGCCGCCACGTCCCACCTGTCCGTCTTCTCGAACTGGTAGTCCATGACAAAGTCCATGCTATCGAAGGAGGAGAGGCCCACGACCAGCAACACCGCCGCCAGGGCTATGGCCCCCACCGTGTACAGGCTGCGCATCGGGCTCCGCCAGATATTGCGTACCGTTAGCCTTGCCAGCAGCGGCGGCCGCCGTCCCAGACCGAATACCCGCTCGATGAAGGGCACCGAACCCTTGGCGAGGGCCACCTCCGGCGACGGACGCATGGCCGGCGCGGGCAGCATGCGGCTGGCCGCCCAGGCCGGCGCCGCCGCGGCCACCAACGCCACCCCCAGACTCACGATCACGCTGATCACGATGGGCATGGCCTGAAATTCATGGGCGATGAGAGGGATGGCAAGGGCATCGGCGTACAAGCCGGTAAGAAGATAGCCCAGGCCGTACCCTGCCGCGACGCCTACGCTGCCGCCCACAACCCCGATGACGACGGCGAACAGAAGATAGTGCACGACGATGGAACCTCTGCCATAGCCGACGCCCCTGAACAGCCCGATGAGCGTTCTCTGCGCCCGCACCAGGCGGCTCATGGCGATGTAGATGGCGAAGGCGGCGATGATGAGCACCAGGGTGGGGAGCAGGATAGCGAAATCGCGACCGCCCTCAAGGTCGAGCTCGGTGGCAGCCTTGCTCGGCTGGTCCTCCTGCCGCACCGTCTGCTGCACGCCGTACGGTTCCAGCAGTCCGCTTACCGCGGCGATGGTCTCCTCGCGCTGGCCCTCGCTCTCCACCAGCACGTTGACCTCGTTGACCCGCCCTTCCATCCCGAACAGCTCCTGCAGGTAAGCGTTCGGCACGAAGAACACGCCGAAACGCCGCGGGCTGGGCAGCAGGTCCTGCTTGCTCTCTGCCATCAGCAGGTATTCCGGACTGGACACCGTCCCGACGATAGTGAGCGGCTGCAGGCCCTGAGGCGTATACACCTCAAGCGCATCGCCGCTCTCGTAGCCGTGGAAATCGGCGAACTTGTCCAGCGGCAGGACGACATCCCGCTCGCCCGGCTGGAAGTAGCGACCAGACTCCACGATGACGTCGTTGACCGTCGGCCGACGATCAACCGGAACGCCGATGAGCCGCGCCTGCACCAGGCGATTCTCCGCCACTGGAAGGCCCGTATCCATCACCACCCGACCTTCCACCGCCTCCACGTTCGCCAGTTGGCGCACCTCGTCCACGACCGATTCCGGCGCCTGTTTGACCTCCACGCTGAAGTCGGCGAAGCGGGTCTCCTCGTAGGTGCGATCGTACGAGCGCTGAGCGTTGTTGAAGGCCAGCGTCATCGACACGAAAATGGCGATGCCCAGGGCGATGATCACGGCGAGGGCCCCGAACTGGAAGCGTCGGGCCATTATGTCGCGAATCACCAGCAGGTGGATCTTGCGGTTCATCGTCGTCTGTTGCCTTTCCCGGCGCCCTCTCTACCACTCGATCTCGGACGCCGGCAGCGGGCTGGCATTGCCCTCATCGGACTGAACGCGCCCGTCGCGCAGGCGGACCACCCGCGTACCCAGGCCGGCGATAGCAGTGTTGTGGGTGACCAGCACGCAGGTCTTGCCCTGCTCGCTGGTCAGTTCCTGAAGCAAGGCCAGGATCTGCTGGCCGGTGCGAAAGTCCAGGTTCCCCGTCGGCTCATCACAAAGGAGGATGTCTGGGTCTTTGGCCATCGCCCGAGCGATGGCCACCCGCTGCTGCTCGCCGGCCGAGAGCTGGCTGGGGAAATGGTCAGCCCGTTCCTCCAGGCCCACTAGCCTCAGCGGCTCCCGCGCCCGCTCCTCCACCCGGCGGGAGTCGTG
>DAOUDQ010000015.1:0-7271 GCA_034431045.1 Dehalococcoidia bacterium
ACACCCTCCAAGCCGGCCCTATGGAGCGGGTCGTGCTGGAGGATGGCAGGGGCAAGTGGGAGTACTTCGGGCCGGTGTACTCATTCGACTAGTGGGGAAAACGGTCCCTGGGCCGGATTCTCACTCTATGCTTACGATGTTGCGGCCTGTCTCCGGATCGTGCCTCACCTTCGCCCTCCGCCCCACCACCTCCTCCTGGCTCATCCAGCGCAGGAGCTCTGGGTCCGGCTCCGTATTGGCGATGAACCTGGCCCCGTCTTCCAGGCGACCGACCACTATGGCGAACTCCGGCTCGCCGGAGCGATCGAAGACGACCGTATACGTTTCTACCGCCCCATCTCCGCGCGGAGCCTCCACCAGGGTCGGGTGGGGCATGGCATCCAGCCCCGCCTGATCCTGTGGCGAGTCGGCCCTCCTCCACTCGCGCTCTGGCGGCATCCCGCTGTAGACGCCCTGAGCGTGCTTGGTGACGTACCAGCCCATAGCGGACACCAGGGCCTTGCGCTGGGGCTCCCCGCGCAGCCGCTCCACCATGGCGCACATGGCGTGCATGCTATAGTTGTTGCCGGGGCCGCCGAAGTAGGGAAGGCCGCCCGCCAGGGTAATGGGGCGGGGATCGTCCTCGGCGATGCCCAGCATGTCGCGGGCGAGCTCCACCGCAGAGGGGAAGCAACTGTAGAGGTCGAACCAGTCGATCTCGTCGATGCCAAGGCCGGCCATCTCCAGAGCCCTTCGCCCAACCAGGGCCAGGGCTGGCGAGCTGTAGTAGTTAAGCCGCTCGCTCAAGTACCAGAGATCGATGGCGTCTGCGCATCCCCAGATGTACACCCACTTGCCCCTCGGGATGCCCAGCTCCTGGGCCGTGCCCACGTTGGTCATGATCACCGCTGCTGCCTGATCTACCTCCATGATGGCGTTCATGTACTTGGGGTAAGGAAAGCAGATCAGGCGGTTCTCGGCGGTGACCGTCCTGATCTCCTCCGCTGTCTTGCCGTCGCGGAACCAGGCAAAAGGATTATCCTTGGCCACCCGGGCCAGGCGGGCGCACAGCGCGGCCAGCCGCTGCTGGTGGTCGGCGACGGAGCGCCCCCTGTGGGCGCGAATCGCGTTCTCGAACAGGGGGTAGATGCGCACCGGCACATTGGCACCGTGGCGCATCTCGATGTCGTTGACCCCCGCTCGGGCATCTCCGGCCATAGCCTCGGGAGCTGTCCAGCGCCGCCAGCGCCGCCGGCCGCTGCCCCCCAGCCTGACCATCGAGCGCATCGCTTCAGCCCCTGCCACCAGGGCCAGACGAGCCTTCCCGCCAGCGATGCGCTCGGCTGTGCGGTTGATCAACCACTGGGGCGCGGTGGCACCAACGGTCGTGTACATCTTATCGGTCGGTTGGGCACCGACCGCCTCGGCCAGCAGGCCAGGGGCATCCCCATAGGACCAAGAGAGAATATTGGCCACCCCAACCGAATTCAGCCGCCCCAGCAGTCCTCGGCACTCAGCGTCCTCCTCGGCCTGCCTGGCCACCTTGGCCATCATCTCCAGCGGCTCCAGAGCATCGGCCAGGTCATCGGAGCGATTGACGTGCTGGGCCACTCCGACGATGACAGGCAACTGACGTTCGTTCATCAGACAAGAACCTCCCGCTTTGTGCCCAGGTAGATTTTGGGCGCAACAGCCCCTTTGCGCAAGGGATGGGACCCCTTGACGAGGAAGAGGCAAAGCATCATTCGAAGGTAGCGAAAGGTCGCCGCGGGGAGATGCTTCGCCCTACGCGAGTTAGTCGCCTGGCTCAAGAGGCGACTGGCCTGAAGTATCGGATGTCCAGAATCGATCCTTTGCGTTGCCGCCGAGGCCGGAAGACTGCTCTGACCGCCAAGCCGATGTCCACGTCCTCCGCCTCGATCTGACCCAGTCTGTGCACGAGCAGCCCGTCCGCCCCTTCCAGGCGGACGAGGGCCAGCAATTGCGGTTCGGCCAGCGACTGTCCCCCCAGGTCCAGATGGACGACGGTGAAGGCCTCGACGGTGCCCCGCGAGCTCACCTCCACCCACTGGTCATCCAGGCCAGCGAAGCAGCGCTCGCAATACAGACGGGGTGGCAGGTAAGTGTACTCACACTGTGGGCAGCGGGTGCCCATGAAGCGGCCGTTCTCCATGATCTCCCGGAAGAAGCGCTCGCCGGCCACGCCCAGCGTGTAGGCGAAGTTCACCGGCATGCCGCCGTACACATAGCGGATGTCCTCGACCTGGCTGATCTGCTCCGTGGAACCCATGATGGAAGACCTCCTAATAGGGGCGGAAGTATCGAATATCCAGAATGGAGCCCTCGCGCTGCCGCGGTGGCTTCCACACCGCCTTCACCCTCATGCCCATCTGCACGTCCTCGGGCTTCACCTCGCCCAGGAGGTGCATGATCCCCATCCCCTTGCTCGCCCCGTCGATCTCGATGACGGCGGGAATAGTGGGCTCCTTGACGCGGCTGGCGTCCCAGCGGATGTAGGAGATGGAGTAGGTGTGCACCCGCCCGCTGTCCGCCAGATAGACCCATTCGTCGGTGGGGCGAAAGCACTGCTCGCAGAACATGCGCGGCGGCACCATGGTGCGCCGACAGCGGTGACACCGGCGGCCGACGATGCGCCCCTTCTTCAGCTCGGCCAGGAAGCGGCCGATGGCGATACCGGCATCCCAGGCGTAACGGGCGTTGGGGTCCGTTTCCGAGATCAAGACCTTGCCTTCGCTGATGTCGCTGTCGCTAAGGGGGGTGCCGGGAAATTCCCTATCTGCTGTCACTTGCCTTCCCTCCCGCTGGTTCTAGATGCGCAACACCACTACGGTGCCCACCTGCATCAGGTCGCCCCAGGCCTGGGCCAGGCCGGTGGTGGGCTTGCCGGGCACCTGTCGCTTGCCTGCCTCCCCCCGTAGCTGCCAGTAGATCTCGGACACCTTCATCAGGCCGGAAGCGGCAATCGGGTTGCCCACCCCCATCAGGCCGCCCGAGGGACAGACCGGCAGGTCGCCGTTGCGCTGGGTCACCCCGTCGACGGTGAGCTGGGGCGCCTCCCCCTTGCCGCACAGCAGCAGGCCCTCCAGGTGATGCAGCTCTTTGTAGGAAAAGGGGTCGTAGGGCTCGACGACGTTGATCTGCTTGCGCGGCTCGGTGATGCCTGCCATGCGATAGGCCATGCGGGCGGCGTACTCCACATACTTGGGGTAGTACAGGTCGCGGTTGGTCCAGTAGGCGCTGTCCAGGTGCCAGCCCACCCCATCGATCCACACCGGCTTGTCGGTCACCCGCTTGGCCACGTGCTCTGCGGCCAAGACGATGGCCGCAGCTCCGTCGCTCACCGGGCTTACGTCCAGGCGGTTCACCGGCCAGACCATGATCTCCGAGTTGAGCACGTCCTCGACGGTGATGTCCTCCGCCACCTGGGCACAGGGATGGTCAAGGGCGTTGCGCTTGTTCTTCACCGAGACCAGCGCGATGTCGCGCTTGCTGACACCGTGCGCAGCCATGTAGCGGTGCATTTCCAGGGCGAAGATCCAGATCAGATTCGGCTCCAAGGGGCGCTCCAGCATGTTGTCGAAGATGGTGAGGAAGGCGCCCTGTGGATGAGGGTGGCAGGTGGACATCTTCTCCTCGGCCACCACCAGCACGACGTCGAAGAGGCCAGAGGCCACGTGATACCAGCCCTGAATGGGGGAGAAGACGCCGGTGCCGCCGCCCACGTAACCCCGCATGACCGGCTTCTGCCAGGCGCCGCAGCCGTCGCTCAGATATTCGCCTTTCATGTGGACGCCATCGAAGGCGTCAGGGGCAGTGCCGATCACCACGCCGTCGATGTCATCGAGGGTCAGTTCGCAGGACTCCAGGGCCATGCTGGCTGCCTGCCAGGACAGCTCGCGGCCCGTCTCCAGAGCGCGGCGCATGACCTTAGTCATGCCCGCACCGACCACGGCCACTCTTCGCAATCCCATCGTTCTTACTCCCTACTCAGTATGACAACCGCTCCCGTAGCGGTAGGAACGCCCCGCCACGATTGGGCCAGGCCCACCTCGACATCGGGGATCTGGCGCGGCCCAGCCTCCTCTCGTAGCTGGCGCACGACCTCCACCACCTTCTGCAGACCGTTGGCCTCGCCCAGATGGCCCACGCCCAGGCTCCCTCCCGAGGGGTTCACCGGGAACTCGCCCTCCAGCTGGGTAGCGCCCTCCTCCGTCGCCACCCCTGCCTCGCCTGGCCGGAAGACGCCCAGGGCCTCCAGATGCTGGAGCTCCTTGTAAGAAAAGGTGTCGTCCACCTCGGCGAAGTCGATGTCGCGGCTGGGGCTGCTGATGCCAGCCTGGCGGTAGGCCTGCTCGGCGGCCAGGCGAGCGTAGGCGGCAGTCCCCCACTGGCGACTGTCCAGGGCAAAGCTATCGCTGCACCAGCCGGCCCCCAGAATCCAGACCGGCTCAACGCCGAGAGCCCTGACCCTTGTCTCCGAGGCCAGCACCACCATCACCGCTCCGTCGGCCGGCGCGCTGATGTCCAGGCGGCTCAGGGGCCAGAAGGCTGCCTCGCCCTGGAGGACGTCCTCCGCCTCCAGGTCCCCTGCGTAGGCGGCGGCATCGTTGAATAGGGCATTCCCCCGATTCTTGGCCACCACGTGGCCGCACTGCTCGCGGCTGGTACCGGACTCAGCCAGGTAGCGACTCATCTCCAGGCCAGCCACGAAGTGGGGATGGGCCCCCAGGGGACGGACGAAGATGGGGTCGAGAGCCAGGGCCAAGACGTGATGGGGGGTGAGCATGTTGGACGCCTTGCTGTGGGCCTCCACCGCCACCACCTCGAAGGCGCCAGTGAGGATCTGCATGTAGGCTGCGGCCAGCCCCTGCAGACCGTCGCCGCTGATGGTGTGCACGGGCCGGAGGGCAGCGCCGATCTGGTCCGGCACGTACTCGTCGAAGATGCTCGTGCCCTCGCTGAGGTCCTCCGAGCAGCAGACGAAGCTATCGATATCGCGGCGGGGGTCGAGGTCGGCGTCGGCGTAGGCCCTGGTGGCCGCCTCAAACATGAGCTCCTTGTAGGATACGCCGGGGCTGGTGGCCCTGAACTGAGTATGGCCTACGCCGACGATGGCTACTCTGTCTGGCATGGCAGCTCCCTTCTACCTGAACAAGATGTACGGCAGGCGTGCCTGCCGTCAGCCAGGCATTGTATCAGAATTTGTTCCCCAAGAGAACCCAATATCTGGCCAGATTGCCTTACCTGTCTCAGACATCTGTGATATCCTTTTGTCTGATTGCCTGCCTGTGGGCAGCGGAGCTATGAACAAACGGAAAAGGAGGTGAGAGTGATATGCCCAGACGAGTGGCCATCGTCGGCATTGGTCAGACCAAGCACGAGGAGTCGAAGGGCCACTACCTATATTACGAGAGCGCCTTCGAGGCGGCCAAGGGGGCCCTGGAGGACGCCTCTCTGAGCCGGGGCGACCTGGATACAGTCATCGCCTCCGGCTGGGATGCCATCGATGGCCGCACCATCTCCGATATGCATACCTGCATGGCTATTGGCGGCTATCTCAAGGACTCTAGCCATGCAGCCGAGGATGGCATCATGGCCCTGGCGTATGCCTACCTGCGCATAGCCTCGGGCCTATTCGATACTGCTCTGGTGGCTGGCTACGGCCACCGCGAGGCAAATATCGATGCGGTGACCAGGATCGTATTCGACCCCCTGTTCACCCGCCCCGCGGGGCGTAACTACCTCGTCACCATGGCCATGCAGGCCAACGCCTACATGCACAGGTACGGCGTGAGCGAAGAGCAGGCGGCGAAGGTGGTGGTGAAGAACCGCGCCAATGGCGCGCGTAACCCCTACGCCCACCTGGACTCGCCCGTCGCCCTGGAGGAGGTGCTTAGTTCAGGGTTTGTTGCCTACCCCCTGAAGGCCCTGGACTGTCCGCCGGAGTCCGTGGGGGCCGTGGCCCTCATCCTGGCGAGCGAAGACGTGGTGAGACGCATCACCGACAAGCCCGTCTGGATCCGCGGTATTGGCTGGGCCATCGAAAGTTACGAGATGGGAGACAAGGACCTGGCCCAGATCCCGTCTCTGGCTGCGGCGGCCCAACGCGCCTATCAGATGGCCGGCATCCGACGCCCTCTGGACGAATTCGACCTGGCGGAGATCCACGAGGCCACCTCCTTCCACGAGCTCATGGACTACGAGGCCCTGGGCTTGGCTGAGGCCGGCCAGGGGGCAAAGCTGATCGACCAAGGAACGACCCAGATGGGCGGCAAGCTACCGGTCAATCCTTCCGGCGGGTCTCTTTGCACCAACCTGTTCGGCGCCTCGGGGCTGGTGCGGGCTGCCGAGGCCGCCCTCCAACTGCGGGGGGAGGCCCACGGTCGGCAGGTGGCGGGGGCCGGGCTAGCCCTGGCCCATGGCCTGAGCGCCCCTGCTGGCGCTGCTGCCCCCACCAACTGTGTGGCAATTCTGGAGCGGGGGTGAGCCATGGCTAGAAGAGTAGCTATCGTTGGTGTCGGCCTGACCAAGTGCTCCAGCCACCGCCGCGATGTCACCTACCCAGAGCTGGTCCACGAGGCGGTCAGCGCGGCCCTGGCCGACGCTAACCTAAAGCACAAGGATATCGACGCCGTCGTCTACGGCTCCATGGACCCCTTCGATGGCGTTTTCGCCCCCGAAAGGTGGAACGTGGACGCCTGCGTGGGCGCTGGCTTCCTCAATAAGCCCTTCCTCAAGATCACCACCGGCGGCACCACCGGCGGCTCCGTAGCCCTCGGCGGCTACTACCACGTGACCTCGGGGCTGTTCGATGTGGTGCTGGTGGTCGCCTCCCAGCGGGTGGGCGAGAGCCTGGAGGCCCAGCTCGTTCTCAACACCGCCATCGAGCCCATATACGAGCGCTGGATGGGCGGCGGCGCCATCACTGTCGGTGCTAACCAGGCCGCCAGTCACTTCCACTTCTACGGCACCACCGAGGAAGACCTGGCGATGGTGGCCGCCAAGAACTACGCCAATGCCCTCAACAACCCCTACGCCCACCTTCAGCGCCACCTCACGGTGGAGGACGCCCTGAAGATGCGCATGATCTCCTGGCCCCTCCGCCTGAGCGACTGCTGCCCCAGCTCCGACGGCGCTTGTGCCATCATCTTTGTCCGCGAGGAGCGGGCCGCCAAAACAACGGACACGCCCGCCTGGGTGCGGGGGGCAGGTCAGATCACCGACAACTACTACGTGGGCGACCGCCCCTGGTTCCAGGACTGGGACGCCCT
>DAOUDQ010000016.1:0-1584 GCA_034431045.1 Dehalococcoidia bacterium
CTGGGAGAGGACGTGCGCCACGGCCCCTTCGTTGGCATAGATACGGCCATAGAAGCGCTTGACCCACTGGATGTCGTCCAGATAGGGGGCGTCGAACCCACGCAGCAAGTAGCGAAAGCTCTTGTTGACAGCAATGGGAGTACCGGACCAGGGCAGGGGGCTCATGGGATGGGGCAAGGCTCCCCCACGTGGGACTGGGTCCACAGGTCGAAGGGTTGGGCCGGCCGCTCGCCCAGGGCTGGCCAGTCGTCGTCACCTGGGACGGCTGCCTCTCCCCCCGTCTCTCTCCTGTCAGGAAAGAGGCCATCGCCCGGCAGCGCCGTCACGGGGCGGGCCTGGAGGACGTAGGCCCGCCCACCAGCGATGGCCCATTCCACATCCTGCGGCCCGCCAAAGTGCGCCTCGATCTCGCGCCCCAGGTGGGTCAGCTCCGCAGCCTGCTCTGGGGTGAGGACCGGCTGCCGGCGCTGCTGGAGAGCGACGGGCACCTCAACAGTGCCTTCGGCTGCTGGCACCATCATCACTGCCTTGTCGCCGACCTCCACGCTCTTCACCCGGCCAGTGGCTTTGTCCACCACCACCATATCGGCGTCACCTGTCCCCCCACGACGGCCTCCCCCAGGCCCCAGGCGGCATTGATGATCGCTTCGTCGCAGTCGCCGGTCAGGGGATTGACGGTGAAAAGGACACCTGCGGCCTCGGCCGACACCATCAGTTGGACGACCACCGCCAGGCTGATCGCTGCTTCGGCTCCGCTCGGGACAGGCGCCGAAGCGATGTCCTGGCTCGCACGATAGGCCATGGCGCGGGCTGTCCACAGGCTGGACCAGCAGCGCTTGACCGCTGCCAGCAGCGCCTCTTCGCCGCGCACGTTCAGGTACGTCTCCTGCTGCCCGGCAAAGCTGGCCCCGGGCAGGTCCTCGGCGGTAGCGGAGGAGCGGACGGCGACAGGCGGATAGTCGTGCCCGGCCGGGCACAGGTCGCCGTAGGCCTGGCGGATGGCAGTGGCCACGGCCTGGAGGATAACTCCCTGATCGAAAAGCTGGCGAATGGCCTGGGAGGTGTCTTCCAGGGACGTTGGGTCGTCGGCGGGCGCCGAACGACCGAGTTCTACGATCTGCCCCGCCAATCCATTGGCCTGCACAAAGGCACCGTAGGCAGCAGTGGTGATGAGAAAGCCCGTTGGCACCGGGAAACCGGCCCGGGCCAACCGGCTCAGACAGGCCCCTTTGCCTCCGGCAACTTCCAGCGTTGCCTCTGGAGAATCGAGGGAAAGGATAAAGTGTCCATCGAGTATCTCAAGGCTCCCATCTGGTGGGACATCCATAGAGTGTACCTTGCCTTCTCCTCCCCTGCTTCCCCTACAGTGTCTCAGTCGCCTGGACGTGTCGGGCAAAACTACTCCCAAACTCCTCGCCGTGCCTCAGGTCCTCCTCCGTCGGGCCGCCCATGAACTCCAAGGTGTCCACCAGTTCCCACTTCAGCGGCTCGATAATGCGCTCAAAGTGCCGCTGGGCGCCACCGCTCCAACCGTAGGAGCCAAAGCGGGCGACCTTCTTGCTGCGGATCCGTTTCTGGGCTGCC
>DAOUDQ010000017.1:0-9842 GCA_034431045.1 Dehalococcoidia bacterium
AGGCGAAGGCCGCCGAAGGGCGGTCTTCTGCTTTCGAGGCAGGTCGTCGGGGTTCGGTTGGTCTGTTGCCACACAAGCTCGGATCCGAGCTGGCGGAGCTTGAATTGCTGGCTCATCGGAAGGATTCCGGACTTTTGATCCGGGAGTCGTGGGTTCGAATCCCACCCGGCCCTCCACCATTACGATCCGGGGCACGCGCGGTCACGGGTCGACGGCCGATTCAGCTCCGGCCTTCCAACCAGGTCGTCGCGGGCCCGATTCCCATCTCCCCTCCAAGGATCGGTCGGGCGGCAGCGCCCACTTACCTCGCTCCACAGCGAGCTTTTGGCCAACCAGCGATGTCGCCTTGCCGCCGGCCCATGCGGCGGGCTATATCGGCGGCGAAGTTGGCGGCGGTGCTCACCAAGCCAGGCTGGTGGGGCAGGCGACGCATAGCGTTGGAAAGCTTAGGGTACTTTCGGGCGAAGGCGCGCACCTCCTCCAGCGTGACGCCGTAGCCGTCCAGAACCCGCTCCATCTCCTCGCGGGCTTTCTCCTTAGCCTCCTGGAGCTTCATCTGCACCCGGCTTTTCACCAGCACCTCGCCGTCGCCGGTGGTCTCGATGGGCACAAAGATGGCATCGGCCAGGTCGGTGACCACCTTGGCCTGGACGCCGTCGCTGATGGTGCTGGGCATGCAGCCGAAGGGCTTGACGGTGACCATCATGTGGGCCTTGGCGTGAAGGGTCATCCAGATGTGCTTGGTGACCTCCAGATGCCCTTCGCCGGCGATCAGGCGCTTCTCGTAGTAGCCCTCCGAATACCTGTCCAGCCTGCCCATGGGGGGAAGGGCTTGCGGCCTGAAGTTCAGCAGGGAGCGATAGAAGGTGTAGAGGGCCTCGTAGGCGGCCTTGCCCAGGCGCAGTCCCGCCCATACCAGCCAGCGATTGGCCCCTCCCATCCCCTGCTTGTCGGGCTTGACCCAAAGGCGATCCCTGACCTTGAGCTCATTGAGCCAGACCATATACTCAAACCAGGCCCCCACCAAGTCCAGCATCACCTCCGCTCCCTCTTCCTCCAGCCAGCGCAGCAGCTTATGGTTGGAGTCGCCCTCGGAGTGCTTCAGGAAGAACTCGCCGGTGACCTTCACCCTGGGCTTGACCCGCAGGTAATCCACCTCGATCTGGCTGAACCTCCTCTTGATGCGGCGCAGGGCAGCCACGATGGAGGAGCCTTCTCTGATGGCCGTCCGCAGGCTCTGGCGAGCCTCCTCCAGCACCGCATCGGTCTTCCCCGGGTTCAGCTCATAAGGCCGGATCTGGCAGGCTAGGTCGTTGATGGCGTCGGCGGCCATGTTGGCCTTGGCCAGATGCAGGAAGGCTATGGGGGGCATCTGGAAGCCCACCGATTCCTGGTGGATGTCCAGGCCGTGGGCGATGTCCAGGTTGACGATGCGGAAGTTGGGGAAGCCGGCCGCCTTCAGGGCCTTGCGCAGATCGGCCTCGTACATACCCATGCGGCAGGGGCCGCAGTCGGCGCCCCAGAACAGAGCATAGGAGTTCTCAATTTCCTTGTCGGGCAGGCCCTGGCGGCGTAGCTCAAAGAGGAACTTCAGGAGGTTGCCCACGGTGTAGTAGGTGGGGTTGCACTGGGCGCGGTTACAGAATTCCTTGCCGACGGCCAGGGCCTCGTAATCGGGGATGGGCAGCCGCTGCGCCTTGTACCCCAGCCTCTCCAGCACACCCAGGACGATCTCCTCGTGGGTTGAGGTGAGGCCGCAATAGACGATGGTGGTGGTCGCCTGCTCGACCAGGGGGAAGGGGCGCTCGTAGGGACGCTTGAAGTGCTGCACCTCGTGCTGCTCTAGCCCCATCTCCCGGCGCAGGGCCCGCCGATAGGCCTCTACCTCGGCCTCAAGCTGCTCGCTCGCAGACGGAGTCATGGACATGACTACCCTCCCGTGGGCAAAAGCTCTCGCCGCAGCCGCTCCCTGTAGGCCGCCACCCGCCGCTCCACCTCCTCGGCCAGTTCCCTGCGCCGGCACATCTCCTCGTAGTGGCGGCGCAGGAAATAGCCGATGGTCTCCACCCGCAGCTTGATGGAGCCCACCGGCCGGTTCTCGTCCAGGTCGTGGAAGGTGAAGTAGGGCGTATCGGCGGCGTCCAGGGCACCCTCGCTGACGTGATAGATAGGGGAGTCCAGGCCACACTTGAAGCTGGAGATGTCGATCCCTACCAGGTTGGGGTGGTGGGCGACGTACTTGGCCCCCCACACCTTGCGGCTGGTGGTCTCGCTGAAGGAGTGCTTCCAGGCATCATGGATGTCCAGAGGGTCGGCTATCTCGCCCCGCCGCATCTCCTCACCGAACAGGCGATCCAGGATATCGGCATCGGTGGGGAGAGAGTCGATGGTGAAGACGGGGTAGCCCAGCTTCTGAATCTGGGCTGGGATATCGTGATGGACGCCAGGGTCGTTGTGATAGGGCCGCCCCAGAAGCACCACCCCCACGCGCCCCTCCTGCTCCAGTTGCTCCAGAACCTCCCGCGCCCGCCGCCTTAGGCCGCTCAGGAAGGTGTTCAGGGCCCGATAGCCCTGCTCCATGGCCTTCCTATTCTCCTGGCGGCTCACTCCCAGAAGCCTGTGGAAAAAGAGATACATCTGCCTCTCGAAGAGGTGAGGCTCGGCCATGTGCAGGACAGGGTCATAGAAGCTGATGCCCCTCTCAGCGAAGGCATCTCTTTCGGTGGTGAAGGCGGCCTTGACCACTTCGGGGATGCCCTGCACCGTCGGGCAGCTCCAACTGGCCTGGCAGTCATATACCTCCGTAGGTACATTCATGATCACGGGGAAGAAGATGACATCCACTCGCTTCTTGTACAGAAGGTTATGGACGTGGGAGACGGCCACCTTGGCCGGGAAGCAAGGGTCGATGGAGCCGCGGCGCGAGCCCTCGCGATACATCTGGTCGTCGGTGTAATCAGACCAGACGATATGCTGAGGCTTCACCCCCAGGCTCTCCAGGTAGGCGCTGAAGAAGGGGGCATAGGAGTACATGCTCAGCACCCGCGGTATGCCGATGCGCAGGCCCTCCCTCCGCTGGCGCATCTGAGCAGCCCGCCGACCGGCCACCAGCCTCCACAAGGAGGGTCGGGCGCCATCGCTGGCAGAGGCTACCTGCGGCGGGCAGTAGCTACGGAAGGCCTCCCGGGTGGCGATCTCCACAAAGTTGGGGTTGGCCTTTTTGACCACAGCCTCGCGGGCGTTGAAGGCCCTTACCTCCTCGATGCTCTCCACCATCCCTCGCTCGCATGTGGCAGCGATGAAGCGAGTGGTCTGGCCAAGAGAGGTCTGGATGTCCACAAATGTCCGCAGGCACTTGTTCTTGCAGAAGAGGCAGCGAGTGGACTCGTCGCGGGTGGCCGTGAAAGTAAGGCTCTCCACCTGGTCGAAGCCGATGAAGGAACTCTCCCTGCCATCCATGACGCGGATGGCCTCCAGGGCAGCGCCCAGGGCGCCGCTCTCGCCGGCGTGGGGGTGGACGTAGATCTGAGCTTGCGGAACGCGGGCGCTGATGAAGTCGCGCTGGGCCTTGACCACAGCCAGGTTGTAGTGGGTTCCCCCCTGCAGGAGGAAGGTGTGGCCGAAGCGGGCCAGGTTTGTCTCTTGCACCACGTAGAGCCAGACGTTCTTGGGTAGAACCTTGGCCAGGCCAGCCATGATCTCGGGGGGCTGCCAGCCCAGTTGCTGGAAGTGGGAGATGTCCTGCTCCAGAAAGACGGCGCAGCCGTAGTGGAAGGTAGGAGCCCGCTGGGCGCCGAGGGCCGCCTCGGCATACTGGGTGATGTCGTAGCCGAAGCGCGCGGCGGTGCTCTGGAGGAAGTAGCCGTTGCCAGCGGAGCACTGGGTGTTGAGCTTAAAGTCCTTGACCTTGCCCCGCTTCATAATGATGACCTTGATATCCTGGCCGCCCACGTCGGCGATGACGTCCACATCGGGATAGTAGCGTAGGGCCGATTGGGCATGGGCCACCGTCTCGGGTATGGCCACGTCGGCCCCCAGAGCCTCCTTGAGGATGTCCTTGGCGTAGCCAGTGGTGCCCACCCCGCGGATGCGCAGGCGAGCGCCCTGGCCCTCCACCTGCTGCCGCAGTTGCCCCAGCACCTCCTTGGCGTCCTGAAGGGGGCTGCCCTTGCAGAGCTGATAGGCCTTCGCCAGCAGGCGGCCCTCGCCGTCGGTGAGCACGGCCTTCGTAGAGGTGGAGCCACCATCCACACCCATGTAGGCCTCCACCACCTGGCCCGGCGAGAACGTGGGGGGCGTGAAGGGCCTGGTGGCGTAGACGCGGCGGAACTCCGCCAGCTCGTCCTGGCGAGCAAAGAAACCGCTCTGGCCGGTGGTCTCCTTCTCCTTGCGACGGCCCACCTCGACGTACTCCTCCAGAGCCGCCGTCCCAGCGTAGCTTCCTACCTGGCCCTCCTCCTCCTCTTGACCGTAGAGGGCCCCGCCCAGGGCAGCGTAGTGAAGGGAGTTCTCGGGCACCACAATGAGTTCCTCAGGGGTGGCATCCGGTGCCAGGGGCAGCCCTCGCTCCTGCCACATCCTGGGGATGTGCTGTCGCCATGCCTCCTGAAGGCAGGGAAGGAAGGTGTTGGGGCCTCCCAAAAGGAGCACCTTGGGGCGCAGGGTGTTGCCGCGGGTGAGCACGCTGAGGTTCTGCTGAACAATGGCTTCCAGAAGGGAGACCATGAGCTCTTGGGAGGGCACACCCTGCTTCTGGAGGCTGTTAATGTCGGTCTCGGCGAAGACACCGCACTTGCCAGCCACGGGATGCAGCCTGGCATCCGCGTAGCGCAACTCCCGCAACTGGGCCGGGCTCAGTTGGAGCTTGGCCCCGATGCGGTCGATGACGGCCCCTGTGCCACCAGCGCACTTGTCGTTCATGGTGGCCAGCTTCCGCTTGCGGCCGCTCTTGGGGTCTAGCAGCCAGATGATGATCTTGGCGTCCTGCCCTCCCAGCTCGATGACCGAGCCCACGTCGGGCTGGAGGGCCTCGGCAGCCAGGGCGACAGCATTCACCTCCTGCACGAACCTGGCCCCAATATAGGAGGCAATAGCCGCCCCGCCGCTGCCGGTGGCGAAGATGCGGAACTTGCTGCGGGGCAGGGGAAATTGCCCCCCTATGGCCTTGAGCAGCTCAAGGACCTTCTCGGGCTGACGCGTCTCGTGAAACTGGTAGTCAGCCCACAGGATCTCCCTGCTGCCTGGCTCCAGCACCACCGCCTTGACAGTGGTGGAGCCCACGTCGAGACCGATAAGGAGACCGTTCGCCTCCGTCACAGCTTAGCCCTCCATCAGCGGTTGCCGGCGCTGGCTGTCAGGCGGAACCGCCCACCTGAACGCTGTGCCCTAGCGCGGCCACCACACTCAGGCCCCTCCGGCCTGCGCTGCACAATTTGGAGGGCCTTCTCCGGCCGAGAAGTCGACTTTGCCAACTTGCCAGCCAAGATGACGGCGGAACCCAGGTCTGTGGCACACCCGGGTGTAACAGGTGCCATGCGCTCAACCAGTGTGGCCCTCCCTTTCCAGCCAATTCCCGTGGCTGGATCCGGCAGCAATCATGGCCCGATCCCCCGCTAGACATCTCCTCCTGTCTGGACGTAGGGCAAACTTCCGACAAATCTTAGCACAGATGTCGAAGCGCCGCGAACATCTCCCATGCTAAGGGGTGGCAAAATTCCGTCGGCACCGTCGGCTCAGGCTGCCCACTCGTAGTCGTGGTGCAGGCCGCCTAGCGTATGTCGTCAGCATTTTTCGGACTTTTCCGCCCCTTTTCTTATGGACACTCCGGTCAGCCTCTCGCTCCTCTGGAGACGAGGGTGCCATCCAGCGGACTCCGGTGGCCACCACACCCTGATTGACAATCCGGGCCGCCTGCCGGTACTGATCGCCCACCGATGATTTCCTGCTTCTCAGGCAGGCTCTCTACCTATCTAGCTCCGGCGCTGGCGTCGTGCAACGAATGTTGAATTTACCCCCGCTCACAGAGCGTTCGCCTGGAGCTGTTGATCCGTTAGGTCTCGGGCCAAGGACACGTACACCGACGTGGTCTGCAACGAGGTGTGACCTAAGGCTTCCTGGATCACCCGCAGGTTCGTGCCCTTACTGACCATGTGCGTGGCGAAGGTGTGGCGCAGCGTATGGACGCTGGCGTGCCCGATGCCCGCCTTCGACAATGCCGCTTGACACCGTTCTGGCTGTGTGCTATGTAACGAACTGGCTGTACAGTATGTTAGCTCACCTGTAGGGTGAAGTATAGCACGGCGCGTTGTCGCTGAAAGTTGTCCCGGCAGATGTTTGTGCCACGCGGAACGGGTAGGTCTGGGGGCATGCTGCACAGTTCTCGCGTCGCGCCGGGCGGCTAAAAGAAAGGAGCACATCTAACGTGCGATCTATCGTTCTTGGCGGAGCGGGTGACATCGGATGCGTCGTGACCAAGGACCTGGCCACAGCCGCTGGCAGTGACGAGGTGTGCATAGGGGACATAAACCTGGAGAAGGCCCGGAAAATGGCGGGTGAGCTGGGCTCCAACGTGACGGCTCGCGTTGTGGACATCAAGGACGTACGCGAGCTCGCGGGCGCGCTGAAAGACTATGACGTTGTCATCAACTGCGTCGGGCCATTCTATAAGCATGGCTCGAAAGTGCTGGGAGCCTGCATTCAGGCCACGGTGCACTACGTCGACATCTGCGACGACTACGACGCCGCCGAGTTGCTATTGGGCTTTGACGGCCAATGCCGAGAGGCGGGGATCACAGCCATCATATGCCAGGGAGCAAGCCCGGGCATAACCAACATGATGGGCCTGCTGGGGGCAGGCAAGATGGAGGCTGAGGCGATCCATACGGCTTGGGTGGAGAGCATGATGGACGTGGGCGGCTTCGTCGTCTTGTGGCATGGCGTCCACATGGCCTCCGGAGAGGTTCCCCAGTATCTCAACGGCCAGTGGGTAAGGGTCCCGGCATTGACTGGCGCCGAGGAGCTGGAATTCCCTGCTCCTCTTGGCAAATACACGGTCTATTACCTGGGGCACTCCGAGCCGGTGACGATACCGCGCTTCATCAAGGGAGTCAAGACGGTTACCAACAAGGGCAACGTGTGGCCAAAGGACATGGATCTCACCGCGCTGGTCAAACCATTTTCCGAGATAGGTCTGACAACCACGGAGCCGCTCATCGTGAACGGTGTGGAGATCTCTAGGAGAGATTTCCTCTGTCACCACATGGCTGGCTTCCTGGCCTCTGCTCTGCCCAGCGTCGAGGGGGTCGAAGGGCTGCCTCATTTCCTGGCCAGGGTCGATGTGCTGGGCAGCGTCGACGGTGTGAGCGCCCGTTACGTTTACAGGTCCGCCTTCAACACCAGCGAAGGGACGGGGTGGTCTGCCTCATACGCCGCCCAGGCCATCGCCCAGGGCAAGATAGAGGCCAGGGGCGTCTTTGCGCCTGAAGGCTGCGTCGACCCCCATGACTTCTTCAAGTACCTCAAGAGCAAAGGTATTCACGTTCATGAGACGAGATCCCTGACCGAGCTGGTTGTGTAGTGCAAAGCGATGGCAAGGACACAAGTCACTGACCTGGTGAGATGACAATGCCTGTGAGCGACGCTTTGAAGGGCATGGAGAGAGAGGAGAAACTGGGGTACCTCCTGGATACGGCCTTCCGCTGCCTCGCGCGTTACGGGTTCAGCGGCACCACCATGGAGCGCATAGCCGAGGAAGCCGGGGTGAGCAAGGGTACCCTGACCTACTACTTCAAGAACAAAGAGGACATCACCTGCAGGGTTGCGTCTCATGTGGCAGCCAAGTTCCATGGCGAGGTGAGGCAGGCCCTGGAAGGGTTGAAGGATCCCAGGGAGCGGCTGATCCGGGCCATCGAGCTATTCTGGACTGGTTACATCGGTCGACCTGAGCTGATTACGGGATATTACGACATGTGGTCCCAGAGTTTCTTCCACCCCGCCCTGAAAGAAGAAGTGGTCGCTATCTACACCGACTTCCGTCGCATCTTCCTGGATGAGCTCGTCCGTCTCTCTGCGGAGGCGGGCCCCGACGGCGAGAGGCTGCTGAGTGACGCCATACTGATCGCCGGCGTCGTTGACGGGGTAGCCACGCAGTTCTTCCTGGAGCCGGAGCTTACGGATTGGGATAGAGTTCTCCGCAGATTGAGGGACATCGTCTCCACCGTGCTGGATTCGCCGTGAGCTGCGTCGTCGCCTATGTGTGGGAAGGAGGTGGCGCCTTGACAGGAACCTGGTGGGCTGACATTGTCTGTGCACCTATGGACGTGGAACAAGAAGGAATCTGAACTGACCGATTACGAAAGGAACAGCGATCATGCTAATCAAGCATCCACAGAGGCTTTGGGATACCCCCTTGTATGCGGACTTCCCACGAAGCGAGTACGAGGATCGCGTGGCAAGGGCCAAGAAGTACATGGAAGAGCAAAGGATCGACATTCTCGTCCTTTGGGATGCAGTCAATATCCGCTATTTCACTGGATTTCAGTCCTTACACTGGAGCGCGATGAGCATACAGCCAGCCGTGTTTTTGCTTCCTCTTGAAAAGGATCCTGTCATCGTTGTACCGGATTTCTTTGCCGGAGTGGCAGAAGGATATACGTACCTGACAGACATGCGGCTGCAGCCGAAGCCTCACATGACGAATGTCATACGGAATCTCCCAGTGGACATCGCCGATGCTGTCAAGGACCTTGGGTGCGGTAACGGTAGAGTGGGGCTAGAGTCCGGTTACCAGGGCGGCATGTGCGTTCCTCGCCCGATCAACGATGTCGACCGCTTACGGAGTGAGCTCGATGGTGCAACCTTTGTCGATGCATGTGATCTGATCTGGAAATGCCGTGTGATCAAGTCGGCGAGTGAAGTGGAAGCACTGAAGAAGGCAACCCGGGCCGTCGTGCGTGCATATGGCGAGGTTGTGGCGAATTTCCGGCTGGGCATGAGCGAGCGCGACATGGGACGAATGATCCGCAATGCCATTCTCGAATATACGGAGGATTGCGCGCCTCCGATTGCTACAGCTTCTTCACGGCGGATTGTCATGCCGGATACGCCTTCGTTCTATGACGAGGTCACTCTCTCGATAGGTGATCGCATCTGTTTCGAGCCGCTACCGACCTACAAAGGGTATTACGGGAGCTGCTGTCGGCTCTTCCAGATCGGACCGCTTCCAGATGAGGCCCTCCGCAAGTCCGAGGCTGTCGACCGGGCGCAGGCTGCTGCCATTGCCGCGATCAAGCCCGGAATCCAGACAGGATCCCTGATGGAGGTCATCGCGAACGTGCTTAGGGAAGAGGGGATCCAACCCACAATCGAGATGGCAGGACATGGTGTCGGCCTGAGCCCCCATGAGCCGCCGGCCATCGCCGCAGAAGAGGAATCCTTGATTGAAGAAGGGATGGTCCTGGCCTTAGAGGTTTGGGTCGTCGACTGGAGTGGGTTGAGTGTCAAAGAGGGCAAGCTCGTCCCAGAGGTCTACGGCAACGAAGATCTGGTTGTAGTGACCAAGGATGGTTGTGACCAATTCCCGTCCTTCCGCAAGGACATCCGGTCCCTGCCGTACGAGGGAAGCCTGCTCTAGCCGGATCATTTGTGGCCATGGAGTTCTTTTCTCGAGCCTAGGCTCACCAACTTGGGGGACGGTCTGCGGCTAGCATTGAAGGGCAAGTATGCCTTGGCTGTCTGGGAAAGCCGCCCGGGAATAGTAGGGGCTCAGAGCACCCGCTGGCTGACAGAAAGGAGGGCACCACGTGGAAGACCTACCGCCAGACATCGGTCGTCCCAAAGGCCTC
>DAOUDQ010000018.1:0-14113 GCA_034431045.1 Dehalococcoidia bacterium
GCCGCCAGGTCATCCTCAAGGTGGAGGACGACCAGTACCTCCCGGCCGGAGCGGTGGAGGCGGTCAAGAAGCTGGTGGAGCGGGACGAGGTGTTCGCCATCATCGGCAGCATAGGGACGGCCGCTCACTCGGCCGTCTGGGAGGACCTCAACGAAAAAGGGGTGCCCGATCTCTGGATCCTGTCCGGGGCCCACAAATTCGGATCTCAGCCCGAGAAGTATCCTTGGTCGGTTCCCGTCCTGCCCGACTACTATATCGAGGGGACGATCTTCGCCAAGTACATCTCGGAGAATATGCCCGGCAAGAAGGTGGGCATCCTCTACCAGAACGACGACTGGGGCCAGGACGTGCTAACCGGTCTGAAGAATGGCCTGGACCCCGCCAAGAACGAACTGGTGTCCGAGCAGAGCTATGAGCTCACCGCCATCAGCATCCGGTCCCAGGTCACCAACATGAAGAATGCTGGCGCAGAAGTGGTGGTCAGCGCCAGTAACCCCGGGGGCACTACTCAACTGATCAAGGAGGCCGACCGCCTGGGCTGGCATCCCCAGTTCTTCGTCGATTACGTCAATTCTGACCCTTTGATGTTCCAGTATGCCTCGCCGAAGCTCATGGAGGGGGTCATCACTCTTCAGGCCAACAAGCTGTCGCAGTGGACCGATGACCCGGCGGTAGCGGAGCACCACCGGATCCAGAGGAAGTACGGTGACCATCCTCCCGGTAACTTCACCGCCGTCGGCTACGGAGTGGGGTGGTTGACCCACGAGGCTTTGCGCCAGACCTGCGACAATCTGACACGAGAGGGCCTGATGGACTCCATCCACACCAACTTCAGGGACATGCAGGGCGAGCTCAGCATGCCGGGCATCACCATGACTCTCACCCCGACAGATCACCTGGCCACCGAAGCCATGATGCTGCTGCAGGCCAAGGTGCGGGATGGCAAGGGCCAGTGGGAGTACATGAGCGACGAGATAATTTACTTCAGGGAGGAGTAGGGCCGAAGGTCACGTGACGGAAGACGGTGTCGAGCTTGAAGACCGCTGGTTCGAGGCCCTGGCGGCTCTGCTGGCCGGGTGTCCGGCGCCTCCGAAAACAATGATCCTCATCCCTCGCCTACACGTTCCGGAAACAAGCGTGCGAGATGCGTTAGTTATGGGTTGCAACGGATAGACTGTCGAAACCGAGCCGCCTACCAGCGAGACCAGCGACGCCCCCCCGAGGGCAAGGGGGAAGGGCCAATGGCTCCTGACGCTGTAAGCTGCGCCGCGGGGCGTGGGAAAGCGGTTGCACCCCGGACATGAGCCCAAAGCAGCCAGTGCCATGAGACGAGCCCGCCTTCACATCCGCGCCAATAGGGTGCGAGGTCGCATCAGCCTCCTCATCTACGGCCAGTTCATCGAACACATGGGCCGCTGCATCTACGGTGGCATCTTCCAACCCCCCTCACCGCTCGCTGACGAGCGAGGCTTCCGCCGCGATGTGCTGGAGGCCCTGCGCGCCCTGCGGATCCCTATCCTGCGCTACCCCGGCGGCTGCTTCTCCGACGAGTACCACTGGCGGGACGGCATCGGCCCGCCGGAGCGGCGCCCCCGTTACCAAGAGCAGTACTGGACCCGCTGGGTGAGACAGTGGAACCGGCCAGACCTGGCACCCCTCATCGGTCCGCCCGAGACGAACGCCTTCGGCACTGACGAGTACTTGGCCCTCTGTGCCGAGCTGGCCTGCCAGCCGTACCTCAACGTGAACCACGGCACCGGCACGCCCGAGGAAGCCGCCGAATGGATCGGCTACTGCAACCGGCGACCCGAAAGCCCCGCCAGGGTGACGGTCGTGGGCGTGGGAAACGAGGTGTTTGGCTTCTGGGAGACGGGCCACTGCAGCGGCGACGAGTACGCCCGACACTTCCTAGGGTTCGCCGAGGAGATCCGGAAGGTGGACCCCCAGGTGAAACTGCTGGCCACCGGGGCACCCCGGGCCTACTCCCCCTTCACGGCAGACCTCCTGCGCACCGCCGGCCCAACGATGGACTACCTGTCGGTGCACGCCTTCCACCCGCCCATCCCGGGGATGCGGCCCCTGCGCGACGACGAGCCCGACTACTGGTCCGTGGTGGCGGGGCCCTACGCCCTCATACGCAACGTGGACGACGTGCTGGCCGACATGGACCGCGCCTTCGGATCGAAGTCGCCGGTGCGGGTCTCCTTCGACGAGTGGAACCTGTGGTGCACCTGGGACGACTGCTATGCCACCAACTACGACCTGCGGGCCGGCCTCATGTTTGCCGGTACGTTCCACCGTATCCACGAGCGGACGCCACGGGTGGAGATCGCCATGATCGCACAGCTTGTCAACATGCTGGGATTGATCCAGACTGATGATTCCCGCCTCTTCCAGACAGCCGGCTATCTGGTCAACCGTCTCTATGTGGAAGAGACGCGGCCCCTGGCCGTGGAGTGCGAGGTCGAAAGCGAGACCTTCGATACCCCCGTCTGGCCGGACGTCCCCGAGCGCTTCCAGCCCATGATGGGAGAGGATCTGACGGGCATCCCCTATCTGGACGCCTCCGCCACCGCCTCGGATGACCACCGCCAGTTGGCTGTCTTCCTGGTAAACCGCTACCTCGACCAGCCCCTGGCGGTGAACCTGACATTCGAGGGGATAGAGCCGCCCACATCTGGCAGGCTCAGGCAGCTGGCGGCCGAAAGCCCCTTCGCGCGGAACGACTTCCGGCACCCGGAGCGCCTGCGTATCCAGGAGCAGCCCGTCTCATCGCTGGCGCGGCTGGAGCTGCCGCCGCACAGCGTCAGCGCCCTGGTGCTCGCCTAGCGCGGCAACGGCGGACCGTTGCCTTGACAGTCTCTCCCTCAGGAGCGATGATTTTGCCGACATGCCACGAGAATAGGGCGGACGGCAGGCGCTAGTTGAGATGGGGGGCCTCCTATGAAGGCTGTCGTCATCGACGAGTTTGGCGGCCCGGAGGTTCTGCGCTACCGGGACGTGCCTGACCCCTCGCTGTCCCCGGCGTCGGTGCTCGTGGAGGTGCGGGCGGCGGGCGTCAACCGGGGCGACCTGCAAGTGCGTGCTGGCGAGTTCGCAGTCGAGGGGCAGCCGTTGCCTGTGATCCTCGGCTGGGAGATAGCCGGCGTAGTGAAGGCCGTCGGCGACCTGGTTCAGGAAGTGCGGCGGGGCGACCGGGTGGTGGCGATCATGCCGTCGGGCGGCTACGCCGAGCTGGCGGCATCGATTGCCCAGGCGGTCGTGCCCATTCCCCAGTCGCTAAGTTTCGAGGAAGCGGCTGGCATTCCCATCGTCTTCATGACGGCATGGTTCGCCCTGGTGAAAAAGGCGGCTCTCCGCCCCGGCGAGACGGCGCTCGTCCAGGCGGCGGGCTCGGGGGTAGGCACAGCCGGCGTCCAGATCGCTAAGCACGTCGGAGCGCGAGTCATAGCCACCGCGGGCTCCGACGAGAAGCTGGCGCGGGCCCGCGAGCTGGGTGCGGACGAGACCATCAACTACCGAACGAGCGATTTCGCCGAAGCGGTCACGACCATCACCGGCGGCCGCGGGGTGGACGTCGTGCTGGAATCGGTGGGAGGGCGGACCCTGGTCAGGAGCATCGAGCTCCTGGCGAGCGGCGGACGCCTGGTCTCCGTGGGCAATAGCTCACAGGAGCCTGTGTCCATCGACGCAGCGCTGCTGGTCGAGCGGGACGTGTCCCTGTCGGGTCTCTATTTGGGCAATGAGCTGCTCAGGTCCGGCGCGATAGAGGAGTTTCAGAAGGTGGTGGAGCTCTGCGGTCGCGGTGAACTGAAGGTCATCGTCGACCGAGTGCTGCCGCTGGCGGAGGCAGCCACAGCCCACGGTATCCTGGCCGAGCGGGCGAACTTCGGCAAGGTCATCCTCAAGCCGTAGGTCTCCCTTCCCAGCGCCTCTGGCGGTCCCTGCCACCCTGGGCGGTTCTTGTCTGGCTACAAGGGACGTGCTTACCCCCTGATCGTCTTGACGCCTCACGCCGATGGGGGTGCGTAGGCAAGTGGCGGGGCTGAGCCACGGTACGGTCGCCGAAAGCCACTCCTGGTTCTCCGTCGTTGTTTTGGAAGGTATCGTAGGTTCAGAGAACATCTCTGAAGAGCGTGTGATCTCGGATACATATGCCTTTCAGTGGCTAGCGGAGACTGTTACCGGTAGCAAGTTCTTGGCCAGGCCTGAAGCTGTGGTTCTTCCGCAAAGCGTAGGGGAAGTCCAGGCGATCGTGAAGGCATGTAACAGATACGACGTAAGGTTCAAGGCGCTAAGCACAGGTTGGGGTCCGTGGAATGCGCCTGGAGGTGAAGGCGTCAGCCTCCCGACGAGGCGCAAGCTTTGCCCAGTTCGGCGATGGGGCTATACTGTGGTCTGCACTACTGCTATAGCCACAAGGTCATGACAGGTCCCTTCCAAGGCGTTAGCGTCCTAGAGCTGGCCAGCGGTATCGCTGGGCCCTACTGCGGCATGCTTCTGGCCGACCTGGGAGCCGACGTCATAAAGGCGGAACCATCCGACGGCGACCCCGCCCGCGGCTCGCCAGCCTTCCATGTCTGGAATCGGGCAAGCGCAGCGTCATCGCCGACCTCCAGAGCGAGGAGGGCCGCCGGATCATCCGCCGCCTGGCCAGCGTCTCCGATGTTGTTATCGCCGACCTGCCGCCCGGCCAAGGGGAGACCCTGGGTCTGAACTACGAAGCGCTGGCCCAGGAGAACCCTGCCCTAATCTACTGCCACATGCCCCCCTTCGGCGACAAGGGATCACACGCTCGCCGCTCCTCTGACGATGCCCTGGTGGCCGCCGTGGGCGGCGTGACCGGCCGCCAGCCATCCTATAGCGGCGCCCCCGTCTTCGTCACCATCCCCGTTTCCAGCTATGGCTCCGCCATGCTGGCCGCCAGCGCTATAGCCGTTGCCCTGCGCGTGCGGGAAAGGAGCGGCCGCGGTCAGAGAGTGACCGTCTCCTGGGTAGCCGGCGCCCTGGCCATGCAGACGGGCAGCCTGGTGGGAGCGCAGGAATGGCTCAGCCCCCTGGGCTTGGCTCCCCTTTTTCATCAGCCTCAGGGTGTCGCGCCGGTATATCGGCTGTACAAGGCCCAGGACGACTGGCTGTTCCTGGCCTGCGGCAACCCCACCTTCTGGGCCAAGCTCTGCATTGCTCTGGACAAACCGGAGTTGGTGTCCGACCCCCGTTTCGAGAATGCCCCCTGGGGCATCGTCAACGCCCAGGACCGCGAGGCGCTGTACGAGATCATCGCCCCTATCCTAGCTGAGAAGCCCCGCTCCTACTGGCTGGAGTACTTCGAGAGATCGGACGTGCCGACAGCGCCCGTTCTCACCCGGGCCGAGTTCATCGACGACCCCCAGGTGGTGCACAACGGCATGCGGGTGGAGCTAGACGACCCGACCCTGGGGCACGCGGTTCAGATGGGCATCCCTCTGAGGTTCGCCCGGACGCCGGGGGCGATTGGGAGGGCAGCGCCTCTCCTGGGCCAGCACAGCGACGAGGTCCTGCGGGAGCTTCCGGCCAGGCTAGAGCCGCGCCCGGCCGCGACTGAGGGGGGCGATAGCGGCTTCGCCCTAGAGGGAGTGCGGGTGGTCGACCTGACCAATTACATCGCCGGCTCCCTCTGTCCGATGTTCCTGGCCGACTATGGTGCCCAGGTGACCAAGGTGGAGCCCCTGGGGGGCGATTCCTTCCGCATGTTCGGCCTGGGCTTCATGGGCTGGAATCGGGGCAAGCGGTCTATCGCCCTCGATCTGGGCCAACAGGAGGGCCAGCGCGTGCTGCGCAAGCTGGTCGGCCGAGCCGACGTGGTGGTGGAGAACTTCCGGCCGGGGGTAGCCCAGCGCCTGGGGGCCGACTACGAGACGCTGGCCCAGGTCAAGCCCGACATCATCTACTGCTCGGTAGCTGGCCACGGCGAGAGCGGGCCCTACGCCGCCAGGCCTGCCTTCGACCCGCTGTTGCAGGCCCGCTCGGGGGCGATGGTCGCCCAAGGCGGACGCGGGCAGCCGCCGGTCTATCTGGACGTGGCCATTACTGACTACTCGGCCGCCCTTTTGGCCACCTATGGCATCGCTGCCGCCCTCTACGAACGCGCGCGCAGTGGCCAGGGCCAGCGGGTGGTTACCTCCCTCACCGCAGCCACCATCGCCGGCCAGTCGGGGAGCTTTATCTTCTACGAGGGTAAAGGGCAGGAGCCGGAGGGCGGGACCGACTTCCTTGGCCCTTCCGCTGCCTGTCGTTGCTACCAGGCCGCCGACGGCTGGCTCTTCCTGGCCTGCCGCAGCGAAGAGCAGTGGCAAGCGCTGGCCTACGTCGTCGGCCGACCCGAGCTGGCCCAGCATCAGTCGTGGCAGACGGCGGCCGCCGCCCCCGCCCAGGACCGTCTGGGCCGGATGCTCGAGGACATCTTTCGCACCGATACGGTGCACGGATGGGTCGCTCGCCTGGATGGCGCTGGCGTGCCCTGCGCCCCCATCCTCGGCCCGCGGGATCTTCTGACCGACGAGCACCTGCTGGCCAACGACCTCATCACTGAGCACAAGCACCCCCAGTGGGGCCTCATCCGCCAGACAGGGCTGCTGGTCAAGCTTTCCCATACGCCCGGCTGTCTCCAGGGGCCGGCCCCCGACCTGGGCCAGCATACCGACGGGGTGCTGGCGGAGCTGGGCTATGACCAAAAAGAGATAGGGCGCCTCAGAGAGGGGAGGCTCGTTGCCTAGGGAGCAGGCGAGCGGTGGTCGGGGGAGAACCGGCGGGGGACGGCCCTTAGCAATTGCCGCCATTTTGCCGCCCAACTGGGCGGCAGCCTTCTCAGGGGTTGTCGCCGCGGCCGTAGTCCCAGGAGGTGATCTTCTCCGGCTTGACACGCACGATGACTAGGCGTGTGCCGCGTAGGGAATCGGCGTAGCGGCTGCCTACCCGCTCACCCAGATAGCTGATGGCCATGCGCCGGCTCCGGTTGTCGTCGGTCCCCACCTCTGTCACTGCTCGCCCGTAGAGAACGATCGCCTTGTAGGGCGGCGTCTTAGTGTCCACACAGATGCTCACCCGGTCGTTGTGGCGCAGATTCCGGTACTTGCGCGAACGCAGCCCGGTGTGAAAGACGATCTCCCCGTCCCAATATTCGTACCAGGTAGGCACGGCGTGGGGCTGGCCATCGGCGCCGACGGTGGCAACGATGGCGATGTTGGCCTGCTTCAGGAACTCCTCGATCTCGTCCTTGCTCAGGGGCATCGTTCCGTAGGTGAAATCACGGCCTGCTGGCACTCTAGCTCGCCCTGGGGCCAGCCTTTCGAACTTCCGCGGGGACCTGTCTGCCAAACTGCTTGAAGTTTTTGGCGAACATACCAGCTAGCTTCCTGGCCTGAGTATCATATGCCTCCGCATCCGGCCAGGTCGCCCGCGGCTTCAGCATCTCGGCCGGCACATCCGGACAGGCGGTGGGGACCTGAATGCCGAAGGTGGGGTCCTCCTCGCTGGGGACATCGGCCAGGGCGCCGCTCAAGGCCGCCCGCACCATGGCGCGGGTACAAGCGATGGCCATACGCTTTCCGACACCACAGGGTCCGCCGCTCCAGCCGGTGTTCACCAGCCAGGCATCCACCTTGTGGCGAGCCACTTTTTCTCGCAGCAGCTCGGCGTATACGTTGGGGTGCAAGGCCATGAAGGGCGCGCCGAAGCAGGCGCTGAAGATGGCCTGCGGTTCCGCCACGCCTCTTTCCGTACCGGCGACCTTGGCCGTATAACCTGACAGGAAGTGGTAGGTGGCTTGGGCTGCGGTGAGCCTGGCGATGGGCGGCATCACGCCGAAGGCATCGGCGGTGAGCATGATGATATTGGTGGGATGCGCTGCCACGCCCGAGGGGGAGGCATTGGGCATAAATGACACAGGATAGCAGGCACGAGTGTTCTCGGTGAGGGAGGCGTCATCCAGGTCGACCAGGCGGGTGACGGTGTCTACAGCTACGTTCTCCAGGATGGTACCAAAACGGCGGGTGGCCTGGTAAATTTCGGGCTCGGCCTCTGGCGATAGGCGGATGACCTTGGCATAGCAGCCGCCCTCGAAGGTGAACACCCCGCGGTCGCTCCAGCCGTGCTCGTCATCGCCGATAAGGCTGCGGTCCGCCACCGCCGAGAGGGTGGTCTTGCCCGTGCCCGACAGGCCGAACAACAGGGCTACGTCTCCATCGGGCCCGGCATTGGCCGAACAGTGCATGGGCAGCACCTGCGTCTGGGGCAGGACGTAGTTCATGACGGTGAAAACCGATTTCTTGATCTCCCCGGCGTAGCTGGTGCCACCCACCAACACTATGCCCTGGCCGAAGTTGACCACTATGAACGCTTCCGAGTTGGTGCCGTCCAGCTCCGGCACGGCGTGGAAGTGAGGCGCATGGATGACGGTGAAATCGGGCACGTGCCGGGCTAGCTCCTCAGTGGTGGCATGGATGAACATATTGCGGGCGAAGAGGTTGTGCCAGGCGGTCTCAGTGATCACCCGAATAGGGACGCGGTACTCCCGATCGGTTCCCACAAAGCAATCTTGTACGAAGAGGTCCTTACCCTGAAGATAGGCTAGCAGGCGGGCACGTAGGATTTCGAACTGGGACGGATCGAGGCCGCGGTTGTTTGTGCCCCACCAGATCTTGTCCTTGCTAGATGGCTCACGCACTATGAACTTGTCCTGGGGCGAGCGGCCGGTATACTGACCAGTGCGCACCGCTATAGGGCCCAGATGGGTGCTAATCACCTCCCGGCGCCGCACAGCCTCCTCGTACAGGACAGGCGTCGAGAGGTTCCACCATACGTTGCCAACGTTCCTGATGCCCTGCTGCTCCAGGCCGTAAGGACTATGAACCCTGCCCAGCTCTTGCACGCCTCTTCCCCTAGTCGGCAATGGTGTTCCAGGATATCAACGACATTTTCCCTCTGCCGCCTGCGCTAGACAAACCGCCCCTTTCCATGCCGCCAGTACTGGCTCGTCCGCTGTGGGGCCACGGCTAGCCGAGGCAACAGCCCTCATGCCCTCCGACATCTTCTTGGCCAGCTCCTGCGCCAGGTCGGCGTCCGGCTCCTCGCTGGCTGTGAGCACCAGGATACCACCAAGACGCCCCTGCTGGAAGTAGATATGCAGCTGGAAACCCTGTGGCCCGCCAAGAGACCCAGCCGTTTGTCGCGTGGCCAGTGACAGCCCTGGCGGCGGCGCCTGGTAGTCATGATGCTCCTCCTTCTCCGACCTATGTTGTGCTGCTCGGCGGCTGGCATCTGTCGATGCCGTCGACAGACACACATGGCTGGAATGAGGGGCCCTCCCCCACCTGCCAGCCTGTGAATACCGGTACGGCCGAGCCTCCCTACGCGCGATAGAGACCTGGCTTTTGGCTACTAACTGGAGCCCAGCAAGGCGGAGACTGCACCACGAGTACGGGTCGGTGGCTGCTTAGCCCGGGAAGAGACGGATGGGATTCTGGCATCCGACAGGACATGCGCATCCTTATCCAGCACGCCGACCAGGAATAGCATATAATCGTCGCGTAGAGGGTTGGGCTCTCAGCGGTGCATAGACGGTCATGACGGGCTATATCATAAGTCGCCTTGTGCTGAGCGTCCCCGTCATCCTGCTGGCGATCACCCTGGTGTTCCTGGCCGGGCACGCTGTGCCCGACTATGCCGTAAAGAGCATTGCATCCGGTCTAACAGGCGCCGAGAGCTTTGAGGAAGCTAAAGAGCAGGTCCGCGAAGACCTGGGCCTAAACAGGCCGCTGTGGAGGCAATACGTCGAATATGTGGGCGGGGCCCTCAAGGGCGATCTTGGCGACTCTTATCTGACCAAGCGGCCGGTGCTGACGGAACTAAGGTCCAGGATGGTCGTCAGTGTGGAGCTGGGCCTGCTCATGTTGTTGGTGGCCGTAGTGATCAGCATACCCATCGGCATCCTCTCGGCCATCCGTCAGGACACCTGGATAGATTACATCTTACGCTTCGTCGCCATCCTGGGCCTGGCCATTCCTGCCTTCTACCTAGGCGTACTCCTGCTGATATTCTCGGTCAAGGTGCTCGACTGGACTCCGCCCCTGACCACAACAGCCTACCGTGACTTGTGGGAGGACCCGGTGCAGAATCTGAAGATGCTGGCCCTGCCGGCCCTGGCTGGCGGCATGGCTCTGGGAGCGGGCATTATGCGCCTTCTGCGCTCCCAGATGCTGGAGGTGCTGCGGCAGGACTTTGTGCGCACCGCCTGGGCCAAGGGCCTGCGTGAGCAGGCAGTAATCCTGCGCCATGTCGTCAAGAATGCCATGATTCCCGTGCTTACGCTGGCGGGTCTACTGGTAGGGACCCTCTTCAGCGGGGAGGTGGTGCTGGAGATGATGTTTTCCATTCCGGGCATGGGCCTGTATGCCGTGACCTCGATCAAGCAGAGCGATTTCCCCACAGCCCAGGGCATAGTCCTTATTGTGGCACTGGCTTTGGTGTTTACCAACCTGGCGGTGGACTTGACCTACGGCTGGCTGGACCCACGGGTCCGCTATAGATAGCCTGGAGGGGCCAACCTTGCTGGAAGGATCCAGGGCAGAGACCGGCGTGCTGGTTCTGGAGCGGGAGATACTCCCGCCCAGGCGAGCCTGGTGGCGAACGGCCCTCATATTGGCCATTCGCAAGCCTCTGGGCACCGTTAGCGCTATTATCATCGTGGCCATGGTGGCAGCGGCCGTCCTGGCTCCGGTGGGCATTGCCCGCTACGATCCAGAAGACAGCTTCTGGGTGTACGATGAGGCCCTGGGTAGGGAGATGTTGATAGACAAGGCGGCGCCCAGCGGGGCCCACTGGTTGGGCACAGATGATATGGGCCGCGACATCTACTCACGCATCATCTGGGGCTCTCAGAGGAGCCTGGAGATCGGCCTGCTGGCGCTGCTCATGGGCACCGTTATCGGGGTTGTGCTGGCCTTCATGTCTGCCTACGCCAGGGGCAACTTCGACCTCTTCTTCCAACGCATCATGGACGCCTTTCAGGCTTTCCCGCCTTTGCTCTTCCTTATTCTGATGGTCACCATCACCGAGCCCACTGTCCCCTGGCTCATCATCGCCTTGGGCATAGTGTCCGTGCCGCAGGTGTCGCGCATTGTGCGCAGTGTGATCCTTCAGAACAGGGAGATGCCTTATGTGGAAGCGGCCCGGGCCATCGGCGCCTCAGCCCCCAGGATCATGGTTCGCCATATCCTCCCCAACATCACGGCCCCTATCATCATCGTCTTCAGCATCGGAATAGGCGTAGTGATCCTGGCAGAGGCCAGCCTGTCGTTCCTGGGCCTAGGCCCGCCGGGCGTGTCCTGGGGCGAGATGCTCAACAAAGGGCGGCTGTTCGTCACCACCTCGCCCTGGCAGGCCCTGTTCGGCGGCATGGCCATTACTTTGGCGGTGCTGGCCTTCAACCTGGCCGGTGACGCCTTGCGGGACATCTTGGATCCCAGGCTTCGCATCTAGACAGCTGGTGCGGCCCCGCTGAGGGGCCGAGAAAGGGGTGAGCAGCATGGAGGAATCCAACTACTGGAAGAGGCTGGCCAAGAGGCGTCTATCTCGTAGACGGGTGCTGGCGGGAGCGGCCAGTGTGGGGGCTGGCCTGGCGGCCCTTTCCCTCGTCGGTTGTGAGGAAGAGGCTGAGAAGGCGGCGACCCCGACCGCCTCTCCGCTGGCCACGCCCTCACCCGCAGCGGGGCTGCGGCCGCTGGAGCCGGCCAGGAGCAGGGGCGGTATCCTGCGCTGGACGGGCTTCGACCCACTGCCCTTGGATACCCTCGATCCTCACCAGACCCAACTCGGCCCCCTGTTCAACATGCACTCGGCCGTGTTCAGTAAGGTGCTGAAGTACGAGGACGTTGCCGAGGGGATCATCGGCACCGACCTGGCGGAGACGATGCCAGAGACGCCCGATAACCTGACCTACGTCGTAAAGATCCGCCCCAATGTCCGCTTTCATGACAGTGAGAAGATCCGAAAAGACTTCCCCCAGCTGGCCGGTCGCCAGCTCACCGCCGAGGATATCAAATACAGCATCGAGCGGCAGGTGAACAAGGAGAGCCCCAAGAGCGCCCTCTTCTACCGCATGAGCCAGTGGGAGACGGTGGACAAGATCGAAGTGGTCGACTCGCTTACCCTCAGGCTCACCACCAAGAGGCCCATCGCCCCCTTCGTACACTACCTGGCCGACACCAACTCCTTCATCATCGCCAAGGAGCTGGTGGACCTGGACAAGGATGAGATGGACTCCCCGGACAGGATGATAGGTACAGGGCCGTTCATCCTCGATAAGTTCGTGGCCCTTCAGGCGGTGCGCTGTGTGCGCAACCCCGACTGGTTCGCCAAGGATGACCTGGCCGACATCGGTCTGCCCGACCGCCCCATCCTCGACGGCTATGAGGCTGTCTACAGACCTGAGGACGACACCACCATTCAGGCCGCCTTCAGGAGCAAGCAGGTCGATAGCACTGAGTTCGTCGTGGAGGCCAACGTCGAGGTGGTAACCTCCGAGCTGGGGGCGGAGTTCGACGAGGTAACGGAAACCGGCTGGATCAACAGCCGCCTGCTCATCGGCGACTCGCCGGCAGCCACCAGCCCCCTCAAGGATCTGCGCCTGCGCCAGGCCGTCTCCATTGCGATAGACCGCAACCGCCTTGGCCAGCAGATGTATGGGGGCTTTTTCGTGTTGCAATCGCCGGTGGGCCAGGCCGTCAAGAAATGGGCCCTGCCCATGAGCGAGCTGACCAAGAAGCGCGGTTACCGCTTCAGGGCGGACGAGCGGGAGGAGGACCTCGTCGAGGCCAGGCGACTGTGGGAGGCGGCCGGAGGGCCAGACATCGGGCCCGTCGAGATCGTCTATGGCGGAATTCCCGAAAACGTGAAGAACGTCTTCCCTCAGTTCCAGCGCATGTTGGCCGATAACCTGGGCTGGGAGGTCACAGGCCAGCTAGACCCCACCGGCTACGTGACGATAGCCCAGGGGGTTCTGGAGAAGCGCATGGTCTTCGTCTTTGGCTATGATAATGGCTGGATCGACCTGGACGACTGGGTATATCCATACTTCCACTCGCAGGGCTCCAAGAACTCCTTCATGCTGTCGGACCCCACCCTGGACGACATGCTGGATGCCCAGCGGGTGGAGTTCGACTGGCAGCGGCGGCAGCAGCTAGGATACGATATCCAGCACTATCTGCTGGACAAAGTGCTGGCGCGCTTGGACTGGATAAGTAACGTCGCTCGCTGGGCTGAGTGGCCCTATCACAGGAACCGCCGTCCTCAACCCTGGTTTGGTTATCTGTTCAATCTGGCCAACGAATGGCTGGATCGGGAGCACCCCACCTACCAGGGCAGGCCAGAGTAGGCATCTCGTCTGGCTGGTCGTAACTGGCTGAAGCCTTGGGAGCAAGGCCTGGCGGCTTGACGGCGGCCAGGGGGCACCGGTACCGTTGCGGCGGTTGGGGCAGCGAGGGGGTCTCAGGCTCGCGTAAATGGGTGAGCGGCATGGATGAGTGCAACTACTGGAAGAGGCTGGCCAAGAGGCGTCTATCTCGTAAACGGCTCCTGATGGGGGTGGCCAGTGTGGGGGCTGGCCTGGCAGCCCTGTCCCTGGTGGGCTGCGAAGAGGAGGAAGGCGCAGCACCGCCCACCCCGTCGCCTGCGGTCTCACCTGGGATACCGCCAGGGGTTCCGGCATTGCCGACGATCGTCTCCCTGGAGCTGGAGCCGGTCAAGGAAGGGTGCAGGGGTGGCTTCGCCAGGTATTACGGCTATGATGCCATGCCCATGGACACCTATGACCCCCACCAGACCCAGTTCGGGCCCATGTACAATATGCACTCGGTCGTATTCAGCAAGGTGCTCAAGTACCGCGATGTTCGCATCACCGCTATGGAGACCGACCTGGCCGAGAGTATGCCTGAGGCACCGGACAAGCTGACGTACATTATCAAGGTCCGCCCCAACGTCCGCTTCCACGACACGGAGAAGATCCGCAAGGACTTCCCTGAGGTAGCTGGCCGCCAGCTCACCGCCGAGGATGTGAAGTACAGCATCGAGCGGCAGA
>DAOUDQ010000019.1:0-7072 GCA_034431045.1 Dehalococcoidia bacterium
TCCTGGCCGACCGTGTGGGGCTCCGGCCACTCGCAGCGAGTTCACTTTCACCCAGCGCCAGCGCTCACGGCGTCATTGAGGAAGCGGTCGCCTAACACAGCGACTGCGGTTAAGGCAAAGCCGCCACACTGCACCCCCAGCCGGTGTTGGCCGCCCTTTGTTCATCGGCTATCCGGCAGACGGGCTTTGAGCTTGTCCCTCAGGGCCTCAGCGTGCTTGCAGAGCCCTCGATGGCTAAAGCCCGGGCAGGTGCAGCGGACATGGCCCCAGGGGCTCACCCGTAGCTCGAAGTAGCTGCCTGGCTCGTAGGTCCGGCTCCTGGCACGGTGGCTCTCGCCTATGGGGCCAAGCTTTATCAGCGAAATCGTCTTGAGCGACTCATAGCCGGCGGAGAGACCTAGATCCCTGGTCGGCTGCATAAGCGGGTGCTGTTCGCCTACGTAACCACTCTTCTGGATCAGCTGCTCGCCGCCACGTAGATCGCTCCCTGCGGCGCCGCCTCCACGACCTGGGAACGTGGACCTCCTGCTGCCCAATGCCCTGGTGAGGCTCGTGCTGGTCTGGGGGTGGCAGTAGCGGTGGGTGATACCATCGGCTCTATCTGGCGGCGCCAGGCAACGGTCAGCATGCGCTGGACTTCTCGCGAAAGGTTATGGGGAGATTTCTGCACATTCTGCACGCCTATACTGGGAGCGCTGGCGGCGGCGACGGTAACGATACCCACTGATGTCGATACGATGATAACTCTTTCCGGCTCGCTTGTCAGTAGTTTCGAGTATTTTCGTGGCCCCTTGGCGCGACTTCCTTGACTTTCGTATCGGCAGATGCTACAAGAAGCTGACGTCAACCATGAAGCTGCGTGAGTTACGGGTTCGGCGCCTCCTGAGCATAAGAGAGCTGGCGCGCAAGGCGCGTGTGTCGACCTCCACCATCTACACGATTGAGACGGGGAAGGCCGTTCCTCGCCTATCTGTCGTGAAGAAGCTAAGCGAGGCATTGGAGGCCTCCCCCGACGAGGTCGACGAGTTCCGCGAGGCCATCGCGAGGGCTCTGGGCGAGCCGCCCAAAGGCAGGGGCTGGATCGGCTCCGCAGAACCGGGAGACTAGCCGCTGATTTGGCCCGCTCAGATGGGTCACGAGCGCTCCTGCCCCCGGCGCCCGATGACAAGGCGAACCTGAGAACAGAAACAACCATGGACTGCCTCTGTGCCTTCTTCGATCGCCAGCCGAGGGTGTTGATTCTCCAGCCAAAATGAGAGCCTTGACAGTAGGGCAGCGCAACCTTTTGATCGGGTCAAGTGGCAACAGAGAAAGCGGAGGGCTCTTTCAGAACGTGTCCGTCTCCTATCGAACACTAGGCTTTCACGCGGCCCTTCTGGCTCTGCTTACCGGCGTCGCGGCCCTGGCCCGCCTCGGCGCCCAGGCGGGCATCATGATATATCCTGATTCGTACCAGTTTACCCTCCTGGCAGAAGGGCTCGCCCACTCTCTGCCGGTGGATGCGCTGATGGGCAGCGGCGGCGATCCTTGGGCCATCCCCTTTCATCGCTTGGGCTACTCATTTGTTATGTGGCCGGCAGCCCAGTTCACCGACGATCCACTCGCTCCGGGGCTGATTGTGTCTTTTGCCGCCGGCGTGGCGACGATACCGGCGACTTACTTGTTCGTCCTTGCGGCCCTACGTCAGCGGGGAGCGGCGGTGGTGGCCGCCTTGGCGGTAGCCCTATCTTTCAGTGGCGTGGCTTGGTCCCGCTTCGTCATGTCCGAGGCGTTGGCTGCCTTCGTAATTAGCCTCACGCTCCTGCTTTGCGCCCTGGCTGGGCGAACTCGAGAGCCCTCCTTAGGCGCCGCCGCCGGCTTTGCCGCCGCTGCCATGGTACTGGTCAGGTTTGAACTGCTGCTTGTGATTCCGTCTTGCGCTCTTGTAGTGCATGTGCTGAGCAACGACCCCCGGAGCAAGCGAATGCTCTTTGTCTTTCTCCTATCCTGGGCCGTTTCGCTTGTGGTAGTGGGCAGCCTATGGGGCTGGTGCGCGCACGATGCACTGGAGAACTTTACTCTGAACCCGTTGTTCTACGTCAAGGAGGCCTTCGAGGGACCACCGGAAAGGACGGCGGAGACTATCGGCCTGGCAGCAGGCGTTTGGGATTTCTTCTCCCATGAGCCGATCCTACTTGTCGGTGCTGTTCTGGGAACGGTCTGGTCGATCCGCCAGTTCGACCCAAGGGTGCTCGCCATATGGCCCGGCCTCATCTTGCTGTTCCTATTATACGTCATCTGGAATGACGTGAGGCACTTCGCCACCCTGGTCCCTCTGCTTGCCTACCTCACTGGCTTCGGCTTCTACCACAGTGGCCGCCGGGCGACGGATTTCATGCGGACTGGCCCTGCCGAGCATGCGGCAGCACTCTCCGCGGTGGGCGCGATCTTCTTGGTTGGTCTGCTTTCGATGCAAGTTTACCTCACAGAGGCCCCTTGGCACCCGGACGAAGCCTACGAGTATGAAATTGCCCGGGGCGTGGAGCGGCATGTGGAGGACCTTGCGCTGTACGAGAATCTTGCCGTGTGCGGCTATTCTCCAGAGGCACAGCATCTAATTACGGGACTTCCTGCAAAGCGACTTTCAGAAAGTGACCTCAGCCTATGCACCGATGGCACTTACGGAGATCACGTCCTGGTCGTGGTCGACGCAGCCGTACGCTCCCACTTTGGCTACCTCTTCGAGTCCCAGCTAAAGGAGTTCCCACCGCTATTCCAAGTAGCAACCTCCGCCCCCTATTGGGAGGGCAGGTCCATCAAGTACAACGTGTCGCCCGCCGTGGTTTACCTCCTCCGGTAATCGCTTGAGCCAAACATAATATCGTTCCTGAGCCTCGGCCTTGGTTAACCAAGCGATGTTGTGGAGCGTTCTTACACTCAAGAGCTAGTTCGCACTCAATCTGGCACTTGCGCGAGTCTCCAGAGACTAAGCACGGATCAAAAAATTTAGTTCGCTAGGGGGTTGACAAGCCACCCAGAGTGTGTGTACTGTTTCGCATTAGATGCGAGACGGGGGCGCCCACAGCGTGCCGGATTTGTGCTAGAACGAGCGGGAGGGTACACGATGAAGAGACGGGTGTTGGCATTGGTTGCGGGAGGCGTTTTGGCTCTTGGGATCGTAACTGCAATTTTGCTGTTTTCCCTCGAGCCGGCGACCGTGACCCACGCGCAGACGCCGGTGATCCCGATAGGGCTACCGCCGACAGGTGCCGGCGGCATGAGTGAAGGCTTTGGCCTGGCCATCTGGGCCGTGCTGGCCTTGGTCGGTGCCTTGGCTCTGGGCGTCGGCGGGTTCATCCTGGCACGCAGGGCCCGCTAGATAGAAGCGTCAGTATCCAACACAAAGCAAACCCGGACGTTAGCGCGGGTGACGCATTGGCCTGCGCTGTGGCCGAGATAGTCTACACCAGCGACAAGGGTTAGCCCCGTTACGTGGCGGTGATGTGTCCCCTGGCAAACGAGCAGGGGGCAATCAGTCGCTTCTTCGGTCGGCACCAGACAAAAAGCTAGCCATCAATAGCCCTCCCTTATGGTTGCCCGGCTGTTTCGAGAACCGGGCGGGGATGGCTTGAGCTGACAGAGCGGGACACTCAGCCGGAAATCGGTGAGACTTGCGCCGAGGTGGCTGGGATCGGCGGGCGGGGAAAATTCATTAGTTTCTTCACGCCACGTACCGCGTGCGTGCTTGCCGTTCTGGTACTGACCTTTGCCGCCCCCATTTTGATCTCCGCCTGGATTTTCCCCGTCCTCAGCAACAACCCTGACGAGACGGTATACCTCCTGCAAGAGAAGCTTCTGGCCCAAGGGCGCCTGTTTATGGAGCCCGACGAACACAGCGAGTTCTTCCAGCCCTTCTTCTTCAAGAACGACGGCGACAAGATCTTCCCCAAGTACACCCCTGTACACGCTGCTATCCTGACCATCGGCGATGTCCTGGCAGGCGATGTCCGCATCTCATTAGGAGTCCTGGCCGCTGCAAATGTGGCGGTAATCTGGCTGCTAGGACTCGAACTCTACAGCCGCCGGGCCGGGCTCATTGCCGCGGTGGTGCTCGCCTCCTCAGCCTGGCTCCTCGTTCAATCTTCGACGTATTTGTCCTACACGTCCTCGCTATTGTTTACCGCGCTCTTTCTGCTGTTTTTCCTGAAGTGGCATCGAACAAATCAGCTTGGCTGGGCCTTGGCAGCCGGGCTCGCTATCGGAATCGAGTTCTTTGCCCGGCCATACTCAGCCGTCCTATTTGCGGCACCCTTTGTGATCTGGGCAGCGCTCTGTCTAGTGCGTGATCGTGGGAAGCGCCTGGGTGGCCTGGCCATGATGGTGGCTGGTGCTGCCCCTATGCTTGGCCTCGCTTTGGCCTACAACGCGGTAGTCAGCGGCAACCCACTGACCTTCCCTCAGCAAGCGCTTGAGCCGCTGGACTTTCTCGGCTTTGGCCAACACCGCACGGATCCGGCGGCACCGCTGTTCGACTTCACCCTGGCAACGGGCACCCGGGCCACGTTGACCTCGCTGAGGAGTCTGGCTGTCTGGTTACCAGCGGGGGCGCTGGGAGCACTTTTCGTCGCGCTGCGCCTGTACCTCACTCCTCTGCGCCGAGGCGAGATCGCCCTATTGGCGGTCATCGGCTCGGTCATCGCGGGAAACGCGTTCTTTTGGGGGACGGCCCATCTGGTGTCGCTGCGGGCGCACGAGATATTCGGGCCGTTCTACTATTTCGACCTGCTTGTCCCCTACTCACTCTTGCTCGTAGGGTCCATCACCGTTGCTAGTTCATGGGCTGGCAAATTCCCCCGTCTGTCGTGGCTGGGTGGAGCCTGGAAACGGTTGCCGGTGCCGCGCGCCGACGTGGCCACGTGGGCGACAGCCGCCGCAGTAGTGCTGATCGTAATCTTCTCGCTCGTTATCTTGGGGCGCAAGCTTGAGTTGCACTACCGCTATACGGAACGCAACCAAGACCTATATGCGCCCATCCAAGCCGCGACCTCGGGTCCACAGGAGTCTCTCGTCTTCCTGCCAGCGCCCTACATCGGCTTGCCCTTCAACAATCTTATAAACGACCCTGACCTTGACGGGCGCGTACTGTATGCTCGAGACCTGGGCGCGGAGAACCTGCGTCTTATGGCAGCTTATCCCGACCGCCGCTACTATCGATTCGTTGTGGAGGAGTCTCCGAGCGGCTCCTACCCCGACCCGGCATCCGCCTCTGTCGAGGAGCTGCAGCTCGAGCGCGTGGACGAGCTCGACGTCCGTGCAACCATTGTCAATCGGGATGGCAAGCCTTTCGTCTTCACCTACGTTCGGAACGGGGGAAATGGCCAGACGTACCTGCTGGACGACGACTCACGGCGTGGGGCAACCTACGACCTGACCTGGCAGGTGGCCCCGGAAGGTGTTAGACTCGTTGGCGGCTTCCTTCGCCAGGTGGCACAGATGCCTAGACTGACCACCGAACACAGCGTTGCATTCGGCGCTGGTTTCAGCGACATGCCCAATCCGCAGAGCATGGAGGCCGTGGAATATCGCTACTGGATGGGAGTTGAGGACGGACAGATCGTTTTCGCCGATCCGCCGCAACAGTGGCGCAAGAGTGATTGGACAAACCGAGAGTGGGTCGAGAGCGAAGTAGGGCCAGCAATGGTGATCAGCCTTGAGAGCCGCGTGACTATCACTGGAGGCGTCTCAGATGAGTAGCGACCTACCCATCTATGGTGACGAGGTTTCTTCAGCGGCGCGCGTCGGCCTTCTCCGGGAGCTTATTTCCCTTGTCATTCGCTTCCAGAAGTTCATACTCGTCGGCACTGTTGGCTTCGCGGTCAACATGCTGGGACTCTTCGTGCTCACGGACTGGGCGCGGCTCTTCTATGTGGCCTCTTCGTTCCTGGCTATTGAGCTCTCGCTGTTCGTCACCTTCGCCCTGAACGAACGGTGGACCTGGGCGGATCGACGCACCGGCTGGATTGTCACCCGCTTCTGGAAGTACCAGGCCATCAACGGCATCGGCATCGGCATCAACGTTGCCGTCCTCTTCGCCTTGACGCAATACGGGGGACTCCACTATATTTTCTCCAACCTTTGGGGTGCTGCTGTGGCTGCCATCTGGAACTTCGGCGCCAACCATCGCCTCACCTGGACTGCCCGACTGCGGCCCTAGCTCTGACCGGCCGGATCGGTTGCGCGAAGCTGAGTGTGATGTATCAGGTACGCTCCGTCTCGATTGTCATCCCCGCTCTCAACGAGGAGCAGGCCATCGAGCGCGTGGTCCGTTCTGTGCCTCGCGATGAGCTTGCCTCGCTGGGCTATCAGACCCAGGTGCTCGTCGTCGACAACGGCTCTACCGACCGGACTGGCGAGTTGGCCCGAGCCGCCGGCGCCGAGGTGGTGCTGGAGCCCAACCGCGGCTACGGCCGCGCCTACAAGACCGGCTTCGCTCATGCGACTGGCGACATCGTCGTCTCTGCCGACGCTGACCTTACGTACCCTTTGGAGACACTGCCAAAGCTGATCTCACTGATGGTGTCGGACGGGCTAGAGTTCATCAGCGGTAACCGCCTGAAGGCGCTGACAGAGGGGGCGATGTCGCTCCGCAACCGCCTCGGGAACACGCTCCTCTCGATCATGGTTCGGTTGCTCTTTCGGGTGAAGCTGGCTGACTCTCAGTCTGGCATGTGGCTGGTGCGGAAGGACCTGCTGGACCGCCTGGAGCTAAAGTCGGACGGCATGCCGCTCTCGGCGGAACTCAAGATCAAGGCGATACGCCTCGCCAAGGCCTGGCGCGAGGTACCCATCGAGTACCGCCCGCGTGTGGGCGAGGTGAAGCTCCGCGTGTGGCGGGATGGGCTCGACAACGTGATGAGCCTGCTGAGGCTCAGATTAGGCCGATGAGGCCAGAAAAGGTCCTGGTCCTGGGAGCCGGACCCACGGGTCTGACCACGGCCTACTTTCTGGCGAAAGAAGGTGTGCAGGTAGAGGTTCTCGAGCGCCTTCCTTGGGCAGGTGGGCTATGCAAGACATTTCAGCACGGCCCTTACTC
>DAOUDQ010000020.1:0-3168 GCA_034431045.1 Dehalococcoidia bacterium
AGATCCTCAACAAAATTGGCAGGCTGGCCGAGGAAGAATTCGAGGAGGTCAAGGAACACCCCGCCCTGGGAGCCAGCATTGTGGCCGGGATCGAGCAGCTGCATTCGGTGGTGCCCATAATCCGCCATCACCACGAGCGATTCGACGGCAGCGGCTATCCCGATGGCCTGGCTGGCGAAGACATCCCCCTGGAGGCGCGGGTCCTGGCCGTCGCCGATACCTTCGGGGCCATGACCGACGACCGCGCCTATCACCAAGCGCTGACCTTGGAGCAGGTCATCGCTGAGCTGGAGGCATGTGCTGGCAGCCAGCTCGACCCCCAGGCGGTGAGGGCTTTCCTAAGGTTGCTCAGGAGAAAGGGAGACCAACTCCTTTCACAGCGGGAGCGCGCAAGGAAGGAGACGAGCCTCAGGAGGGCATAGCTATGGAAAAGCGCAGAAAGCATTGCATCCGAGAGTTCGAACAATAGGGACAGCCGTTAGGCCCTAGAGCCAACGGATAAAGGAGGGAGCAAGATGGCAGACCACAACCGAACCACGAAAATCAGGGAGCAGGTCGAGGAGGAGTCCAGGGCTGAGATCGAATCCCGGGTTGAGGTGGGGATCAGGGAGAACATCGTAGACATCTACGAAGACCTGTTCGACACCATCTGGGAAAAGATCACGCCTACCCTCGGCGCGATCACAGTGGCCACCATCGCCGAGCGGGCCGTCCGTCGCACGGCGGTCGAGCACGAGATGGTCGGACTGCTCATTGTCAGCCAGGAGGGGATCGACTTCAGCCAGCTCAAACGCATTGCCGGAGAGAAGGATCAGGCGGCCCTCAGAGAGGGCTTCAAGCTTCTCGTCGGCAATCTCTTCGATATCCTCGCCAAGCTCACCGGCAACGTCCTGGTGAACGAGCTGCTGAAGGTGGTGGAGGGAAAGGTATGAGAAGCACAAAGTTGGCCGTTGGCAGGCCCCAGGCCAAGGGGAGGCGGACGACCAACCCGGAAAAGATCAGCGACGAAACGAGGGGAGGGACAGCTATGACGAGCACGCGTTTGGCCGTTCGCCCACGGCAGGCCGAGCGGGCGAAGCCGGACAGGCTGGAGAAGATCAGCACCGGGGTAGCGAACCTCGATGCCATCCTGAACGGTGGCATCCCCAGGTACTCTGTGATCATCCTGGCTGGGCCCCCGGGCACCGGCAAGACGGTTCTGGCCCAACAAATGCTATTTGCCAACGCGACGGAGGACACCACCACCCCCTATCTGGTCACCGTCTCGGAGCCCACGGTCAAGATGTTGCGCTACCAGCAGCAGTTCTCCTATTTCGACGAGGCCAAGCTCAACCGCAACGTCCACTATCTGGACATCGGTTCCGCCCTTCTACAGGGGGGGCTGACAGCGGTCGCCGAGCGGATTGAGCGTGTGGTCGACGAATACAAACCGGCGATCCTGGCCATCGACAGCTTCAAGGCCATCCACGAGGCGGCGGAGACTTCCGGAGCCCTGCGGGAGTTCTGCTACACCCTGGCCGTCAAGCTGGCCCTGTGGGAGTGCACCACCCTGCTGGTGGGGGAGTACAGCCGGCCAGACATAGAGACAGGCCCCGTCTTCGCCATCGCCGACGGGATCATCTTCCTGGACAGGGAAGCCCGAGCGATGCAGACCCTGCGCCACCTGGAAGTGGTCAAGATGCGGGGCGACGGCTTCTTCGGCGGCAAGCATCCCCTGGAGATCACGGCCGACGGCATTCAGGTCTATCCCCGTATCAAGACGCCGGACATCATCCCTTCCTACGAGGTGGCCCAGAGGCGGCTGTCCACCGGCGTGCCCGGGCTGGACGCGATGATGACCGCTGGCATGGCGGAAGGCACCGTCACCCTAGTGGCCGGAAGCGCCGGAACGGGCAAGACCCTCCTCGGCCTTCACTTCCTGCAGGAGGGCATAAGGCGGGGAGAGCCCGGCTTGCTGGTCACCTTCCAGGAGACCCCAAGCATGCTCCAGGCATTTGCCTCTGGTTTTGGCTGGGACCTGCAAAGGCTGGAACGGGAGGGAAGCCTGAAGATCGTCTACACCTCGCCGGTGGAGATAGGCGTCGACGTACACACCCACCATATCCGACAAGTCATTGACCAGATAAAGGCAAAGAGGGTCGTCCTCGACAGCCTGAAGGACATCGAGATAGCGACCCCGGACAAGGTGCGCTTCAAGGATTACATCTACTCCCTGGTGAACTCCTTCCGGGCTCAGGGCATCACCTCCCTGCTCACCAACGAGATCGCCGAGCTGTTCGGCCAGTTCTCCATGAGCGAGCACGGCATCTCCTTCGTGGCCGACAACGTGATCCTGCTCCGTTACGTCGAGGTGGAGTCGCGGCTCGCCCGAGCGCTGAGTGTGCTGAAGATGCGGGGGAGCCAGCACGACAAGGACGTGCGGGAGTACGAGATCACTTCTTCGGGCGGGCTGAACATCCTGGACACGTTCGCGGGCCAGGAGGGCATTCTCACCGGCCGGCCCAGCCGCAGCGCCGGCTCCTTCCAGGAACTGCTGGGGAAGATGAGGTAGAGGGCCTGGCATGGCAAAGCGAACCGCCGTCCCAACGAAGGCGCACGCAGCGCTGCGCGAGTCGGAAGTCACCAGCCCCGGGCTGCCCGACCATCTGAAGGCCGAACAGGAGCTGGGCAGGGTGGAAACAGGCGTCAAGAATTTGGATGGGCTGCTGAATGGCGGGATACCTCTCTACTCGATGAACGTTGTCGCCGGGGCGCCGGGCACCGGCAAGAGCATCCTTTGCCAGCAGATCGCCTTCCACAATGCCAGCCCGCAGTGCAAGGTGCTCTATCTGTCCACCCTCTCGGAGCCTCTGGACAAGCTGATCCACTACCAGCAGCAATTCAGCTACTTTGACAAGGCCAAGCTGGACCAATCCGTCATCTACGGCGACATAGCTGAGACGATCCTCCAGCAGGGGCCGGTCAAGACCATCGAAGCCCTGCTGGCCCGGGTGAGAGAGAACCCACGGATCAAGATCGTGATCATCGACAGCTTTAAGGCCCTCTGCGAATCGGCCAGGACCGCCGGCGAAATCAGGATGCTGTCCTACAACCTGGCGGTTCAGCTAGCCGCTGCGAACTGCACCGCCTTCCTGGTAGGGGAGTACTATCCCCTTACCCTACCCGGGG
>DAOUDQ010000021.1:0-4311 GCA_034431045.1 Dehalococcoidia bacterium
CCGATCTATCACGTCGTAGACCGCACCAGCGAAGATCGGCCCGGCAAAGCCCCCAAGCGTAGCTGCGGCCATCAACAGCCCCTGAATGGTACCAAAGGCGCGCAGGCCAAAATACTCCGGCAGGAGAGCGGGCAACAGAGTAAAGGCACCACCAAGGGCAGGGCCGAACACCACCAGGAACACAGCGGCCTGCCAGGGGTTGTGAATGGTAGCAAAGATGAGTATGCCCAGGCCTTGCAGGATCCAGGACGCCGCCAGCAGCCAGCGCTTGCTCAAGTAGTCGGCCAGCCAGCCGAAGACCAGTCCGCCTACCAGGGTCCCGAATGGGATGCCCATGGCGATCATGGCAGCCCCTTCCTCTGTAAAGCCCCCCGACTCATCGAGGTAAGGTATCACGTGGACGATGACCGCCAAGCCACCCACGTAGGTCAAGACCAGCGCCGCCGCCAGCAGCCAGAAAGAGCGCGTGCGCAGCGCCTGGCCCATGGTCAGCCCCTCCTCTTGGCCCATACCGCCGCCCCCACCTTGTCCCCCCACCGCCTCCGGCGGCGGGCTCGCCGGTGCCTCGCCCGGTGCAGGAGGCTCACCGTCCGGCAGAAGGCCCACCTCCTGCGGCCGGTGGCGCACCGTCAGGGCCAGGGGAATGCACGTAGCCACCTGGCCGATGCCCACGATCATTTCGCCAGTGCGCCAGCCCAAGAGAGATATTAGGAGGGCCAGCACCAGCACCATGACCCCGCTTGCCCCGGCCCCAGCGAACATGATGCCCAGGGCAAGTCCCCGCCTCTTCACAAACCAGTGAGCGATGGCCACTGCGCACACCGGCGGACCAGCCAGGCTCAAGCCGACGGCAACAACCGAGACGGAGATGTAGAACTGCCAGAGCGCCTGGACCTGGCTGATGGCTACAAAGCCGCCGCCGATGAGCGCCACGCCTGCCACCAGCAGGCGGCGCGCACCGACACGGTCCACCAGATAGCCAGCCACGGGCATAGTCAGGCCCGCCATCAGCGCGGCGATCGAGGGGCCGGCACCGATAGCCGCTCGCGACCAGCCAAACTCTTCTTCTAGGGGGTCAACCAGAGCGCTGAAGCAATATATCGGCGCTTCGCTGGCGATCAGTGTGACGGCGGCTGTAGCTAAGACTACCCACCAGCCGTAGTAGAAAGGCACTACCCGAACCAGCGCAGAAGTTGACCGCTCCATGCTCTCAGTCCCGCCAGATAATACCTGCTGCGCACCCTTAGGCCAAACCGACCCCGACTGCTGTTGCTGACCTCCCTCAAGGGGGCCTCTAGAGCGGATCGTGGGCGCCTCTACGGCTCGCTCGGGCTGGCCAAGGCCATCGTGTGGTTCGCGGTGGCGATGGGGGTAGCCTTGAAAACGCGGGGCCTGCGAACTCCTACGTCCTATTGACACGGCCGGGGTCGAGCGTGCAGGGAAGCGCCAGCTAGCATTGCCATCTGCGTTGCAACTGTCACCCCACAGGCAGCGGGCAAGCGAAGGCTGACTGAGCCTCCCGCGTTCCTGTAGATGTCTCTGGGCGAACCGGCCTCACACTTGTCTGCATTTTGGCACCAGAATTTGATTGACAACATTACATAATAATGCTAGCCTCTAGTTGCCGGCCTGCTTTAGGGATGCCTAGCGATGGCCGGCAAATCTTATACCGCTTGGTATGTGAAGACAGCGGTGAAATTGGTTGGCTTCCTCTTGGCGTGCCTAGCGGCGATGATGGCCTTCAGACTCGGTGGCATCATTGGCTGGACAGGATTTGGCCTGGGCACGTTCGCAATGTTTGAAGTTGCCCTCTGGGCCGATTGGCAGTGGCCAGAGATGAGGAGCTGAGAGCAGCCAAGGCCGGCCAGCAGCAGCCAGTTTCAGCGCTCAGCGAGCAAACATCTAAAGCGGAAGCGCCGGTGCAGCAGGGATGAGGTTGGCGGGTGGGAAGGGCCAGTTGCTACGCTGATTAGGTAAGATCGGCTCCCCCGGCAGGACCGCAAGAGACCTGTCGCAATTGCCCCTGCGCATCGTGGGCGTTCAAGCTCTTCATCTGGCCACTATCAGCCCCGCTTGGACAGGCTCGCCCGTTGTCAAGACTTTCCCCTGGCAGTCCGGAAAGGGTCACCGTTCGGGAGATGAGGGGGGCGGCAGCGATGGCGGCGGACACCCTGACGAGCGACGGCCTTCATTCTCGCTTTCTCCTGGTCGATGCCGGACCGGCTGCGTCATCATCCCGGACTTGGTTTGCGGGAACTGTATAATAGCTGCCAAGAGCTTGTTCGAGAAGGGGTCGCTTGTCGGCAGGGCGGAACAGGGTTTTGGGCGGGGCGTTGCCAGACATTGGGCAAGATGTTCGTCATAGCTAGGGGCACTTGTGGAGGATACTAAGAATGGTACTCGTAGCAAAGGACGACAATATCGAGATCGAGAGGCTTGAATTGGGGCCTTTCGGTACGAATGCCTACGTGCTGGTGTGCAGAGCAACCGGAGACAGCGTATTGGTAGATACGCCCGCGGAAGCAAACACGATTATGGAGCGACTGAAAGGGACAAATCCCAGGTACATACTGATAACCCACAACCACATGGACCATCTGGGGGCGTTTTCCGAGCTAAAGGCTAAACTGGGAGTCCCCGTAGCGGCCCACCCTTTAGACGCCAGGAATCTGCCCTCACCTCCAGAAATCCTGCTGAACGACGGCGATAGGGTATCCTTCGGCAATGTAGGACTCGAGGTACTGCATACGCCGGGTCACACGCCCGGTAGCTTATGCTTCTTGACAGGTCAATACCTGATATCGGGAGATACCATCTTCCCCGGCGGTCCGGGCAAGACGAGGTCGCCGGCCGATTTGCGGCAGATAATCGAATCGATAACCAAGAAGATTCTTGTGTTGCCGGACGATACCCAGGTATATCCCGGTCACGGTGATCCTACAGCGCTAAAGAAGGAGAAAGACGAATTTGCCGCCTTTTCCTCGCGGGCCCACGCTCCCGGCCTGTGCGGCGATGTGCTTTGGCTTTCGTCGTAGCTGACGCTGCTGTAGGACGAACGGCCTACCACAATATCTGGGCCCGATGGAAAGCCTCTGCCAGTTCGAAGTCCTCCCCCTCGGCCATCATCTCGGCCCGCTGCCGCAACCATTCTTCCAACCCCCGGGAGAGGTTTTGGCCTACTTGGCTCTTGTGACAGCGCAGGGCGGCGACCTTGATATCGAAGGTATCTGTGACGTCGGAGCGGTAATTGGGGTCCTCTGAGGCCCAGAGCAATACTTCTCTGACTTTGTGAGGCTGAAGCCCTTCATCCAGCAAATCGGGGTAGGAAAGATGATCCCGAGCGAAAGGGAAGACGGCATCCAAGGTAACCCGGCCGGTGATTCGGTGATCGCGGTGCCAAATGTAGCGGTGGTAGGGGTCAGCGGTCACCACCGTCTCGGGCCGATACATCCTTATTAAGCGGACGATCTCCTTCCTGAACTCGGGTGTATCCTCCAGGCTCTGATCTGGATGGCCCAGGAATATGACCTCCCTCACCCCCAGCAGCTTGGCCGCTGCCAGTTGCTCCTGCTCTCTGATCTTGGCTATCTCCTCCGGCTTCATGTTGGCATCGCTGGTGCCCTTGTCGCCATTAGTGCACACCACGTATATGATCTCCTTGCCTTCTCTGGCCCAGCGAGCCACCGTTCCAGCAACGCCGTATTCCGCATCGTCCGGGTGGGGTGTAACCACCATTACCTGGGCTGGCTTCGTCGCCATAGACAAGCCTCCTCGACCTGAGATATCAATTCTATGATATCTAGTAAGCTGCTACAATTGGCGCCAGGGGTACGTTTGACCAAGATGAGCAGTCCCCCCTACGTCATCAGAAACTTTCGTCCCGACGACTTTGCCAGCTACGTCCAGCTAAACGTTGAGTCCGAAAAGCTGGACCCAACTGGGCGTTGTGCTTCGCCGCAGGCCCTATCTGAGGGGTTAGGTTGGCCAGATTACCTCCCAGGACAAGACCTGTTCATGGCCGAGGCAGCCGGAAAGGTCGTTGGTTACATAGATGTCAGACCAGAACTGGGCATCGGGCGTGCTGTGCTCGATTGCTTGGTACACCCCCAGCACCGACGGAAGGGCCTGGCCACAGAGCTGTTTCATTACGCCAGCCGCCGTGCTAGGGAATTAGGGGCAAGAGTAGCCCACGTCAGTGTGCCAGAGGACAATGTCGCCGCCAAAGATCTGCTGTCTAAGCTGGGTTTTAGACTTGTTCGCCATTTTCTTGAATTCAGGCTGGAGCTTTCCGAGGTACACTTACTGGATGGG
>DAOUDQ010000022.1:0-5322 GCA_034431045.1 Dehalococcoidia bacterium
CTATTTCTCGCTCATTCCGGCCGATGCTCAGGTGATCCAGGTGGACATCGAGGGCGAGGAGATCGGGCGCAATCGGGACGTGCAGTTGGGCATCGTGGGCGACTGCCGCGAGGTATTGACTCAGTTGCTGGACAATGCCCGCCAGCGCCGCTGGCCCCAGCGTGATGCCTGGCTGGAGATTCTCGGCCGGACGCGCCAAGGCCGCTCACAGGCGTTCGCCGCTGCCCTGGCCTCCAACGAGCCGCCCATCCACCCCTTCCGGCTGGCCACTGAAGTTGCTCGCTTTCTGCCCGACGACGCCATCATCGTCGCCGACGGCGGCGAGGCCTGGGACTGGATGAGCAGCGCCGCGGTGGTGAAGAGGCCGGGGCACTGGCTATCGCACGGCTATTTGGGCTGCCTGGGGGTTGGCCTCAGTTTTGGCATGGCTGCTAAGCTGGCCTATCCCGATAAGCCTGTGCTGGTGAGCACCGGCGACGGGTCGGTGGGGCTCAACCTGGCTGAGTTCCATACCGGCGCCAAGCACAACCTGCCCATCGTGGCGGTGGTGTTCAACGACAAGGCCTGGGGCATGTGCAAGCACGGTCAGGAGATGACCCGCGGCAAGGGGCAGACGGTGGCCACAGAGCTCGGCCTGGTGCACTACGAGAAGGCGGCGGAGGGCCTGGGGGCATACGGCGAGCTGGTGGAGAAGCCAGCAGACATCGCTCCAGCCCTGGAGCGAGCGTTCAGGAGCGGCAAGCCGGCCTGCCTGAACGTCCTCACTGACCCCGAGGTGATCTCACCGGCCACCATCGGGGGCGCGGCGATGGCGGCAGCAACGCCGTCGACACCATAGGCTCGTCCGGCGTCTGCTGCGCGTCCTCATCGCTCCTTTCGTGGAAGGAAGTTGCTCCGCGCCCGCGAGGGCAGTAGATTGTGAGCAAGCGATATGTTTGGCAGACGGCTGGCCAAACGGGCGGGGCCGCAGGCGAAGGTTCGGCCGGCGGTTCCCGGGGACAGGCAAGCCTTTCTCGTCCTGGCCCAGGCCCTGTGCCAGGAATTCGGCGAGGAAAGGCCACCCAGGCGCCGTCTGATGAGACTGTTCGACGACGCTGTAGTGCCCGCCTCGGCCTTCAAGCTGTTCTTCGCCGTCGTGGGCGACGAGCTGTGCGGCATGCTATCGTTGGCTATCGCGCCCACCACCCAGGGGGCAGCATGCTTCGGCTATCTCGATGACATCTTCGTCCTGGAGCAGTACCGCGGCCAGGGCATAGGGACCAAATTGATGCGAGAGGCGCTGAACCACGCCCGCAAGAGCGGCTGCGTTCGGGTGGAGCTTGGTACGCGGCGGGACAACATCCGTGCCCGCCGTCTGTACGAGCGGTTGGGGTTCGAGGAGGTGGATGGCGTCAGGTACTGGCTGATGCTGCGCTAAAGGTAGGGCGGCGGGGCCTTTCGTTCCCTTTTTTTCTCATGCATCTGTATCACTTGGCCGGCGAGCTAGACGAAAAGGAAATCCTTGGCGCCGATGTCCCCATATCGGCCATCTGCCATGATTCTCGCCGAGTCGCGCGGGGAGCCTTGTTTGTGGCCGTGCCCGGCTTTCGGGCCGACGGGCACGACTACATAAGGGAGGCAGTGGCTGGCGGCGCCGTGGCGGTAGTCGTTCAGGCCAATCGGCGAGCGAAGTGGCAGGCTGCCGTCGAGGGAGGCCGCTTGCCCGCCATCGTGGTGCCCGACAGCCGCCAGGCTCTGGCTAGCCTGGCGGCCGCCTTCCACGGCCATCCCGGAAGGCGGCTGCGGGTCGTCGGCGTCACCGGTACGGACGGCAAGACCACCACCATTCACCTTATCAGCGCCCTCCTGGAGGCGGCAGGCTATCGCACGGGCCTGTTGAGCACTGTCCATTGCAAGGTGGGCGATCGCCTCTCCTCCAACGAGTATCGCTTCACCACGCCCGAGGCGCCCCAGGTGCAGGCTCTCCTGGCTGAGATGGCGACCGCTGGGGTCGATTACGCCATCCTGGAGTCGACCTCCCACGGCCTGGCCCTGCACCGCCTGGACGGCTGCGAGTACGATGTGGCGGTGGTGACCAACGTGACCGCCGATCACGTGGACTTCCATGGCTCGCGAGAGGAGTACCTGGCGGCCAAGGGTCGCCTGTTCGCCATGCTCGACCAGGCGGCCGACAAAGGGATGGAGAAGGTGGCTGTACTCAACGCCGACGAGCCTGCCGCCGCCTACTTTGGCGGCCTCACGCAGGCCCGAGTCGTGACCTACGCTGTGCAGAAGGCGGCCGACCTTCAGGCGACCGATATCTCTCCCACCGAGTGGGGCTCGCGCTTTTGTCTCCGGGCGGAAGGGAGCGAGCTGGAAGCGGCCGTTGGCCTTCCCGGCCTGTTCAACGTGTACAACAGCCTGGCGGCGGCGGCGGTAGCGCTCTCCCAGGGCATGTCGCTGGCCGCCGTCAAGGATGCTCTGGGGTCTTTCCCTGGCCTGCCGGGCCGCCTGGAGCGCATCGATGAGGGGCAACCCTTCACGGTGGTGGTGGACTTTGCCCATGCGCCCGAGGCCCTGCGGCGTGTCCTGGCCTTCCTGCGCGAGCGATGCCAGGGGCGGCTCATCGTCGTCTTTGGCTGCATCGGAGAGAGGGAGAGGCCCCGCCGCCTGGGCATGGGGCTGGCGGCGGGCGAGCTGGCCGACTTCGCCATCCTCACTAACGACAACCCTTTCCAGGATGACCCCCAGATCATCCTGGCCGAGATCGCTCAGGGCCTGGAGAAAGCCGGCCGACACGAGGGGCATCACTTCGTCCGTATCCCCGACCGGCGGGAGGCCATCGCCCACGCTCTGGCCATGGCTGTCGAGGGGGACATTGTGCTCCTGGCTGGCAAGGGGCACGAGCAGTCCATCACCCTCGGCGATACGGTCATCCCCTGGGACGAGTGCCGGGTGGCGCGGGAGCTCCTGCGGGAGGCGTTTTCCTAGCCTGCCGGCTTCGATCAATGACAGCGACCGATTGACCTGCACCCTAGAAAGCTGTTAGGATTGGTTGCAGGAAAGGAGGTGATGTGGATGGACGATAATCGTAGCACGGGCCTCAGGCCTGTCCACCCGCACCGCCATTCCTTGGAGGTGATGGCGGGCTAGGCCTTGGGGCCTAGCGTGCAAGCCAGCCCGCTACGGCGGGCTGGCTTTTTGTTTGGGGGCGGTATATCCTTCCCTTGCCATGACCGTCAGATTCTCCACCAAGGCCCTGAGAGAAAGCCTCACGACTAGCTTTGTCGGGCGCCGTCTGGAGTATCGGGCAGCTCTCGGCTCCACCCAGGACTTGGCTCGTCAGCTGGCCCAGGCGGGGGCAGCCGAGGGCACGGTAGTGCTGGCTGGCCGCCAGACAGCGGGCCGGGGCCGTCTGGGCCGCTCTTGGATCTCGCCAAGGGGTGGCCTGTACTTCACTGTTATCCTCCGCCCGTCGCCTGAGCATCTGAAGGCGCTGGTCATCATCGCTGCCCTGGCAGTGGCCCGCGCCATCGAGCGGCTGGCGCGCCTGCAGACGAGTCTGACGTGGCCGAACGATGTGCGGGTGGCCGGACGAAAAATCTCGGGCATTCTCAGCGAGTCGGAGCTGGTGGGCCAGAGTGTGAGCTATGCCCTGGTGGGCATCGGCGTGAACGTCAATGCCGACATGGCTGCCTACCCCGAGACGGCCGCCTTGGCCACCAGCGTCATGACGGAGCTAGGGCGGGAGGTATCGCGAGAGGCCCTGGCGGCGGGGATCCTCAACGAGTTCGAGGCGCTCTATCTGGCCGCTCAGGCGGGCGAGCCGATCCATCAGGAGTGGCGCGCTCGCCTGGTTACGCTGGGCAAGGAGGTGCAGGTGCGTTTCGGCGAGCAGGTGGAAGGCGGGCTGGCCGAGGATGTGGATAGCGATGGCAGCCTCATCCTGCGTCGGGCCGACGGCTCCCGTGTGACCATCGCTGCCGGCGACGTGACCCTGCGCTAGGCCAGAATTCCCCGCGCCGCTTGTCTTCCCTAGGCGCTTTCCTCCTGAGGCCTGGGGTTGGTCGGTTGAAGAGCGGCGGCCCTGCCCGTCAGCGCCTGAAGCAGGTCGATGGGAATGGGGAAGACCAGCATGCTGGTGCGCTCGGTGGTGATCTCCGTTAGGGTCTGCAGGTAGCGGAGCTGCAGAGTGCCCGGCGAGGCGGCAATGATGCGGCCGGCCTCGGCCAGGCGCTCGGCCGCCTGATACTCGCCGTCGGCGTGGATGACCTTGGCCCGCCGCTCCCGCTCGGCCTCCGCCTGGCGGGCGATGCTGCGCACCATCTCCGGCGCCAGGAGCACATCCCGTACCTCCACCATGCTCACCTTGATCCCCCAAGGCTCGGTGGCCTCATCGATGGAGACCTGGAGGCGCTTGTTGATCTCGTCGCGCTTGGCCAGAAGCTCGTCCAGCTCCGACTGGCCGATGGTGCTGCGGAGGGTAGTCTGGGCGATGAGGGCGGTGGCCCGGAACCAGTTCTCTACCTTCACCACTGCGTCCTCAGGGTTCATGATGCGGAAGTAGATCACCGCATCGACCTTAACCGTCACGTTGTCGCGAGTGATGATCTCCTGGCTGGGTACGTCCAGGGTGATGACACGGAGGTCGATCTTCTGCATATTCTCTACGAAGGGGATGATCAGGAAGAGGCCCGGCCCGCGGGTGCCCACCAGGCGGCCCAGGCGGAAGATGACCCCCCGTTCGTATTCCCTCAGGATCTTCACGGCCACGAAAAAGAACGGGAGAACCAGGCCCCATCCCAGCCGGGTGAGGATCCTGGCTAATCGGCTGACTTCCATCGGCTGGCTAGTAGTCATCGACTGCTCCTTTCTTGTTTCCTTACCGTCAGCTTGAGGCCTTCGATTGCCGTAACCACTACCTCCTCGCCTTCCTCTGCGCTGCCGTCCTCTAAAGTAGCCGACCAGTATTCCCCATCTACGAACACCATGCCATTGGGGTCAAGGGGCGAACGGGCCACCGCGCGGCGACCGATGAGGGTGTGGCTCCCTACCACCACCGGCTGGCGGCGGATGCGAATAATCGATGTTACCACAAACAGGAAGAAGGCGCCTGCCGCCGCCGCCATGCCATAGACCAGCCACATGTTCACCTGGAACTCGGGCGGATTGCCCCAAGTTAGCAACAAGCCGCCCAGAATGAGGGCCACTACGCCCCCGATGCCTAATATGCCGCCGCTGGTCACGAAGATCTCGGCCACAAACAGGCCGAAGGCCAGAAAGATGAGGATGAGTCCTGCCCAGTTGAAGGGTAGGACGCTGAGGGAGAAGAAGGCCATGATG
>DAOUDQ010000023.1:0-1800 GCA_034431045.1 Dehalococcoidia bacterium
GAGGCTTCCCATTCGTAGGGCCTCGCACAGCGTCTGCAGGTGTTCCTGGGCAGTGCGTTGCCGATCAGCGGCGGAGTCACGTAGTTGGGCGGCCTCGGCAGGGGACTGTTGCTCGAGGGCGGCAGCACGCTGCTGATCCGCCTGAGCGGTCTGCAACGCCGTGATATTATCGTCCGTCGCCGCCAGGACCTCCACGCAGCGTGCGGCTTGGGCGGCGGGTTCAGACGGCATGGGAACCTCGGAGAGGACAGGCAGTTCCGCGAAGTTGATCTCCCCAGTCATAGCCTGGGCGCTCTGTTCGGCCAGTATGTGGGCACCTTCCAAGTCGCCGGCGAGGGCAGCGTCAGCGGCTTGCCCAGCCAGCGTAGCACTCGCGGCCAGTTGGTCCGACACGTTGCTCTTCACCTCCGCATCCGGTGTCGCGGACACCCAGGCTTCACCCTGGGATTGTCCGAAATCCACACCGCCGCTGGATGACAAGACCACACCGAGCTTTTTTTGGTCGGCGAGGAATATCGCGCTCCAGAAACCAGAGGTTGTCTTCGGAGGGACGAACGTAGTACCCTCAGCTTGATCAACGACGACACGGTAGTTGTTGGAGGCGGCCCAGCGGGCGAGGGCGAGGAGCTTCGCCACCTCACGTAGTTTGTGCAGTTCGGGGAAGATGCGGGCATATTTGTCGTAGCGCTCGGTGAGAAACAAGGCATATCGGTTCACCGCGTCACGGTAGACGGCTTCAACCTGCGGGTTCATGCCAGTGACGTCGTGAAGCTCGGTGTTGATATGCACCTTAGCTTGGCCAAAGGAGATCACCGAGCCGTCCGTAGCCACGGACATCTTTACCTCCCCTGGGGTAAGCCAGAAGCGAATGGTACCCGACCCGCTGGACGGATAAATTCCTTGCGCCGAGAACTGCTGAAAGACGAATTCATCGTCCGACAGATGGCCCGGAACCTTCTCCTTGACCTCCGGGGTGGTGGTGACAGATTTGAGCACGTAATCCGCGCGGAACAGCACATCCCCCAGTATAGACTCCGGTGGCAGATTGATGAAGGTCAATTTGAGTTGAGGGGTGGGGACGTTATACAGCCTTTGTAGCAGGGCCTGGGAGAGGCTCAAACCATGAAACAGCTTCCTGCCTACTGCATCGGTTATAAACGCTAGGCGCTGCTGTGCTGAATAGTCGTACAGCGCCTGCACGCTCATGCGGCCACGTCGCACCTGCTCCCTCTTGGCCTGAATCTCTGTTTCCGGCACGTTGTAGCGGCGGAGTAGCGCGGAGACGAAGTGGATATCGATTTCCTGCGCGAACCGCGCATTGGAAATCTCGCCAGCCTCCTTCTTATAGTACAAGGCGTCGATCTCCGGGGCTATCCCCATCCTCTTAACCGCTGCAACCATATCCTGTGGATTCCCGGTGTTGCAAAGCACTATGGCGTCGGCCACATCATCAAGCCCCAGCCTGCGCAGGACTTGCGTGTTGATCTGGATGACATCCTGCGGGATTGGCTCCACCGGATGCTGCGCATAAGCATATAGCCGCACAAAATCTTCCGGTGTAATCTGGAACACCTCGCTCCCTTTCTGCACGAAGCGGCGGTGATCCACGTGCAACTTCGAATCATCCATTAGCAATGCCATGAGCCGCTTTGTCCAGGCTTTGCAGTAGGTATCATCGCCCCTCATCCGCACAATATCATCGTGAAGAGCGCGTCCAATGGTGTCTTCCGCCTGCTTCGTCTCCTCGGTGGCTTCTAGCGAAAATCCGGGATAAGGGCTGCGCATCGCGTCTTTAAGCAG
>DAOUDQ010000024.1:0-1520 GCA_034431045.1 Dehalococcoidia bacterium
ACATTGTAGACAAAAATGTCCCATTTTGCAAGTCGCTGTCGGAGATCCCGCGAAGCGGGACGGGAGTCCTGATGGGCGCCTTCTCGTTCACCATCAAGTCCTATCCCGACATCTCCCTGGCCGCCATGCGCCGCCGCCTCGAGCCCCAGTGCCGCATCTGGCTCCTGGCCCGTCACCTCGACCCCAAGGGCTCCAGCCGCGTCCCCATCAAGCGGCTCCGCAAGTTCGTGGTCCGCCATCGCCTCTGCGATCGGCGGACCCTGTTCCGGGCCCTTCGGGCGCCCAGCATCTTCTATTACAAGTACGGCGGGTGGGTCCAGCTCACCGGCGTCCTCAAGGTCGCCGACGTCCTCGGTGTCGAGTTCCGCTCGCAGCCCGTCATGCTTCCCCTGGCCTCCTTCGCCTCCATGAAGGAGCTCCGAGCCGCCTTCGTCGCCTCCTACCTCTCCGGGAAGCCTCGCACCATCGCCCACGCCACCCTGGCCACCCTCTGCGGCCGCACCCGGCGAACCGTCATTCGCTATCTGGAGTCTCAGCACGTCGTCAAGACGCCCAACGCCATGTCCTCGGTCAGGAAACCGAGCCCGCACCTGGATCCCGCCCTCGCCGAGCAGGGCTACTTTCACACCAGGGTCAACGGCCGTTGGCGCCTGGTCAAGCGAATGCCCAACACCTATGAGACGGACCTCGAGACAGCGCCGCGTGGGATGACCGTGAAGCAGCGAAGACGAAGCTCTTTTCCTACGGAGGAAGCGCCCCCCTCTGGAGAGGAGTCCCTTGCCTCTCCAGAGAAGAGCGCTCGTTTGGATGTACGAGGGATAGCTCGTCGTCGCTACTTCGAGAAGCAGAGAGCTGCACATCGCGCGCTGCAGTCACTAAGTCCCGACGAAACCGTCTATACCCTCTGTCCCAACCGCCAGGACGATCTCGGCTTTCAGCTCTGGCGTGGTTGGACTATACTCGAAAGAGGAGGCCCCGTCAAGTCTTGGTGATTGTCCCCCGGGAGTTGCCCTGGATGCTGGGACATTTTTGTCACCTATTCTCGGAGGGTGCCCTTTTTGGTAGGCCTCCCAGCCTGTGGAAAACCGCCGCCGCCGTTCCCCAACGCCAACTTATCCACAGGTGCGAGTACCTTGCCGGCATTTTGCGTCTAACTCGGGTCAACAGTGGAGCGACTCCGAGCTCCTTGCTATATGATCCCGTTCTCGTACATAGCTACGATCATGATCAGCCCCACCAGAGTCATGGTGCCGACAAGGGCAATGAGTAGCACTACGATGACGCACTTCAAGATCGTGATCAAGTCTACCTCAAGCTCTCTGGGACCCACGTCACACTGAAGTGGGTGCGTGGCGCCCTTCCGATCGCAGTCACCTTCACCCTCCGCCTTGCCCCTCGATGCGTCTCCAGGATCGCGCTCAGTTGCGCCGTCAGCCTGCTTGAGGTCAGGTCCCAGTAGTGTGGAAACTCCTCCTTCTCGGCCGGGGGCACGTGCACCCTCAGCACCTTGATCATCTTTG
>DAOUDQ010000025.1:0-2303 GCA_034431045.1 Dehalococcoidia bacterium
GGCGCAACGTGTCAGGAAAGATACCCTTGTGCGCCCTGGCCTGCGAACTGCCCCTACAACCCCCAGGACTGGTGGAATGACTGGGTGCGCGCCTTCTGCATCGACGACACGGACTGCGACGGCTGGACGGACGACCAGGAAGGCTACATAGGCACCGACCCGCTGGACGACTGCCCCGACAACTCCAGCGACGATGCCTGGCCGCCGGACATCAACAACGACACTTTGGTGAGCCTCTTGGACGTGCTGTTGTACAAGGTTAAGCTCAACTATTGTGATCCCGAGCCAGGTTATGACCCTCGCTATGACCTGACTGTCGACGGGTGCGTCAACCTCCTCGACGTGCTGCTCTACAAGCCCGAGTTGGGCAAGATCTGCACCAACCCCTAGGGGCAGCCCCAGCCTGGCTCCCTCGCCTTTGTTTTTCCCCAGGCCCGTGCTACAATTGTGCCGCTCATGACGGGCCAAACGAACGATATCCAGTATTGGGTGGCCTTCAACCGCATAGCCGGCATCGGTCGGGTGCGCTGTTCTCTTCTGGAGAAGCACTTCGGCCGCCTGGAGAACGCCTGGACGGCCACCCCCGCCGAGCTGCGAGCAGCCGGCCTCGACGAGAAGACGGCGGCGGCTATCGTCGCCCAGCGCCCCACGGGCTCCCCCGAGGCGGAGATGGAGCGCCTGGCCCGCTATGGCGTGCAAGCCATCACCTGGAACGACCCCGCCTATCCGGCCCGCCTCAAGGAGATCTACGACCTTCCCCCTGTCCTCTACCTGCGGGGTGAACTCACCGAGGCCGACGAGTGGGCGCTGGCGGTGGTGGGCACCCGTCGCCCCACTCCCTACGGTCGCCAGGTGGCCGAACATCTGGCCACGGATGTCGCCGCTCAGCGGGTAACCATCGTCAGCGGCCTGGCCAGGGGCGTCGATTCCATAGGTCATCGCGCCGCCCTGGACAGCGGCGGCAGGACGATCGCCGTGATGGCGTGCGGCCTCGATATTGTCTATCCACCTGAGCATCTCAAGCTGGCCCAGGAGATCCGCGAGCGCGGGGCCCTGGTGAGCGACTACCCCCTGGGCACCCAGCCGCGGGGCGAGTACTTCCCCCGGCGCAATCGCATCATGTCCGGCCTCAGCCTGGGCGTGCTGGTGGTGGAGGGCGACGTGAAGAGCGGCGCCCTGATCACCGCCGGCCTGGCCCTGGAGCAGAATCGGGAGGTGTTCGCCGTGCCAGGCAGCGTCTTCTCGGCTCAGAGCCGTGGCACCCATCGCCTCATCCAGGAGGGGGCCAAGCTGGTGCAGAGCGTCCAGGACATCCTGGAGGAGCTGAACCTGACCATGGTGCCCCAGCAGCTGGAGATGAAGGAACTGGTGCCCGCCACCGATACGGAACAACTCCTCCTGCGTCATATCTCTACAGAGCCCATCCATATTGACGAGGTGCGCCGTCGCAGCGGCCTGTCCATCGCTACCGTGAGCAGCGCTCTGGCCATGCTGGAGCTGAAGGGCCTGGTGCGCCAGATGGGCCCGATGAGCTACGTGCGTACCCGCGAGGCTGGCGCCGTCTACGGAACATGACTCCTGTGGCAAAAAGAGGCAGCAAGAGCCTGGTGGTGGTAGAATCGCCCGCCAAGGCTCGTACCGTCGCCAACGTCCTCGGCCGTCAGTACGAGGTGAAGGCCTCCATTGGCCACGTGCGCGATCTGCCCAGGTCGGCCCTGGGGGTGGATGTCAAGCACGGCTTCGACCCCTACTATATCGTCCCCAAGGAGAAACGGCGGGTGGTGAGCGAGATAGCCGCCGCCGGTAAGAGAGCGCAGGCCGTCTTCCTGGCTACCGATCCCGACCGCGAGGGCGAAGCCATCGCCTGGCACCTGGTACAGGCGGCCGGCCTGGACGAGGCCTCCCTGCGGCGAGTGGTCTTCCACGAGATCACCCCCCAGGCGGTGCGGGAGGCCTTCCGTCATCCCCGCGCCATCGATATGCAACTGGTGCAGGCACAGCAGGCTCGCCGCATCCTCGACCGCCTGGTGGGCTACAACCTGAGCCCCCTTCTCTGGAAGAAGGTGGCGCGTGGCCTTTCGGCGGGGCGGGTGCAATCGGTGGCCCTGCGCCTGGTGGTGGAGCGGGAGAGGGAGGTCCAGGGCTTCGTGCCCAAGGAGTACTGGACCATCGAGGCCCAGCTATCGAAGGCGGATGATCCCCTGAGCTTCCGTGCCAAGCTGACGGGGCTGGCTGGCAAGCGGAAGAAGCTGGAGATCGCCAGCCAGAGCGAGGCCGATCGCCTGGTCCGCCTTCTCCAGTCG
>DAOUDQ010000026.1:0-15548 GCA_034431045.1 Dehalococcoidia bacterium
AGGGTCGCCAGCACCAGCAGGAGAAGGAAAGACGACCCTAAGAGCTTTTCACGTCGAATTGTATTCCTCCTGGCAGAGGCGATGTGCGAAAGCCCGCCCTGGCTGGCCTGATGAATGGGCTAGGGGACGGGGTCATAGCCGCCAGCGCTGAAAGGATGGCAGCGGAGCAAGCGCCGCAAAGCGAGCCATCCCCCCCTTGCCAGACCGTAGCGCTGGACGGCCTCGTGGCCATAGCGGGAGCAGGTAGGGAGGTAGCGACAGGAAGGTGGCATCGTCGGGGAGATGTACCGCTGGTACAAACGGATGGCTGTCAGGACTACTCTCTTCTCCGTTCCTCCCCCGCCTGCTGCCAGACCGGGTCAGCCCCGTCCAAAAGGCGAGCGCGGGATAGCAAGTTGGCTATCGCCTCTCGTAACTCGTGATAGCTTGCCCTGGCAGCCAGAGGTCGTGCCAGAAGGATCAGGTCCCATCCCGGCTGGACGGTCAGGGGACGCAGGCCCTCCCTTAGTCGCCGCTTGAGCCGATTTCGCACCACTGCCTTGCCCACGCGCTTGCTAACAACGAATCCGCAGCGGTGGTGAGGCAAGTCGTTAGGCAAGGCGCGCAACACCAGGAACTTGTTGGCCCAGGCGCGACCCTTTCGATAGACGCTAACAAAGTCCTTGCGTGCCTTCAGCCGTTCCCTCTTCTTCATATGGCGAGAGCCTATGGCGGCAGGCCGCAGCTAGACAGCTAGACGCGAACGCCCCCTGAGCCGTCGGCGCCTGATTATGTGACGACCGCCGCGGGTACTCATGCGAGCGCGGAAGCCGTGCTTGCGCTTGCGAGGGATTCGTTTCGGCTGATAGGTCCGCTTGGGCACAACCCTCTCCGCTGCCTCAGGCTGCCGCCATTATACTTCAGGGCTCGTGGCGGGGTCAATTGAACTGCCTAGCAGCGGGCGGGTTCGTCTACGAGCCTGGGCTGGCCAGGAGGGTGGGATGGGCGGCGCCGCCATAGAGAAAGCGGTACATAGCGTAGTTCTCCAGCACCAGCTTTACAAAGCTGCGGGTCTCACCAAAGTCTATGAGCTCGACGAACAGGTCCATGTCTGCGGCGGGAAGGCTTTCCCGCCAGCGGCTGGCGTTGGCCGGGCCGCCGTTGTAGGCGGCCAGGGCGAGGAAGAGGTTGGCGTCGAAGAGGTCGAGCTGGCTGCGCACGTAGTGGGCACCGAAGCGGATGCTCACCAGCGGCCGCAGCAGGTCTGGGGTGGAGAAGTCTTCGGCCCCCAGTTCCTGGGCGATCTCTGAGCCGGTGAGGGGGATAACCTGGGTGAGGCCGAGGGCGCCAGCGGGCGATCCGGCCGTGGGGTCGAAGAAGCTCTCCTGGCGGATCATGGCCAGGAGGAGGAGGGGTGACAGGCCGTTTTCGGCGGCGGCGGCATCGATGAGCGGCGGGTAGTCCAGCGGATAGGCCAGCTCCAGAAGGGCCCGCGGGGCCTGCTCCAGGGGGCCCTCGGCGCTCTCCAGCAAGTTGGTGGCGGCGCGGGCTGCCAGGTGGATTAGGTCGAGGTCGTGGAAGGCGCGCGCCAGGCGGTAGAGGCTCCAGGGCTGCGAATGGCTCTGGTCGATGAGCGAGAGGAACTCGTTGGTCGTCTCTCGGGCCAGGCCCAGCCGGTGGAGCTCCTGGCCCCGCTGCCAGGCTGGCAGGTCGAAGGGCGACGGGCCGGTCGCCAGGGCCACCGGCCCCCAGACGGAGGCTAGCCATCCTTCGGCTGCATCCCAATCAGGGGCGGCCACGGTTATGGTCTCGTCGGGCCCGAGAGGGAGGGCGACGGCGGCCTGGTCCCCGAGCCAGGCTTCGGCTCGCAGGGCGTAGAAGCTGGTGGGGGCAGCGGCCAGCGCCTGCTGGAAGTGGGCGGATGCCCCCTCCCTGTCATCGAGGAAGACCATCTCTGTCTGTCCCAGCCAGAGATGGGCCTGAGCACGGCGCTCGGGGCTGGCGAGAGCGGCGAGCATCTCCTCCCAGGCGGCAGTGGCCGCGGCCGGGTCGCTGGCCTGGTAGGGGATCAGGCCGCTGAGGAAGGCTGCCCTGGCCGCCCAGGCCGAGTCAGGGTAGGCCTGCCAGAACTGTCGGTAGGCTGGGGCGGCTTCAAGAGGCCTATCCAGCTCCTCAAGAACGAGGGCGCGGGCCCAGGCCGCATCCTCGGCCAGATCCCCGTCAGGGTCGAGCTGGGTGGAGGCCTGGTAGTCGGCCAGGGCCTCTTCCGGCTCGTCCTGTCGCTGGCGGATGGCCCCTCGATAGTAGTGGGCCACCGCCGCCTGGGGCGCAGGCGGGTTGCCTGCCAGGAAGGAATCGAAGGCAGCCAGGGCTTCATCGTAGGCCCGCTGGCGGTAGTGGACGATTCCGTGGGCCAGAAGGCCTAGCGGCACCTCTGCCGCCAGGAGCGAGTCAAGGGCGTTCGGCGCCTGGGGCGACCCAGGGTACTGCTCTACGATGTCCAGCAGGGCTTGCTGCCAGCGCTCGCCGTCACCCAGGCGGCGGCTGAGGCTGGCAATACGGGACAGGGCCAGGGCCTTGTAGGCGTCGGAGGGGCTCTCCTGGAGGAGCCTGTCGTACCACTGGATAGCCTGTTCGTCGTCGCCCGCCTCTCGATAGATGTCGGCCAGCCTCAGAAACAGGGTGGGCGACAGCGAGGGCGGCACGTCGAGAGCCAGGGCCTTCTCCAGCTCCTGGGCGGCCTTGTCGTGGAGGCCTTCCTGGACGAGAAGCTGGGCCAGCTCCAGGCGGGCGTAGACGGCCGCCGGCCCCTCATCGTCGGCGTAGTCCTCCAGAGACTGGCGTGCCTTGTCCCCCTCGCCCAGGGCGGCGTAGGCCTGGCCTAACAAGAAGCGGGCGCGCAGGCTCTCTTCCTGCGAGGGTTTGGCGTCGATATAGGCCTTGAGTTCAGAGACAGCATCGTCGTATCGCTCGATGGTCATGTAGGTCAGGGCCAGGTCGTAGCGAGCCTGCTGCTGGGCCTGGCCCTCGGCCTGTTGGATCACTCTCTGGTAGGCGGCCACGGCCTCCTCGTACTGGCCGTTTCGCTGGTACTGGCGGGCTGCCGCCAGGTCGGCCATCGTCTCGCTGGGCGCGGCGGGGGTAGTGGTGGCCTCTGGTGGGGACGCGGTTTCGCCGCCGCAGGCCGCAAGGAGGGTCAGCCCCACCATGGCCAGCACGGCCACCCCAGCCCTAGAGGGTGCTCTCATGTCTTATGTAGTATAAGGTTCATCCGCTGGCCCGTCTCCGTCGTTGACAATGCTCGAAGCCAAATGTTACGCTACCCCAGACTCCTCAGGCAAGGCGGCGAATGCGGTTGTGAATGTGATCCGTTGTACAGTGGTGGATGGCCAAGGGGCTGTCAGCTTCATAGTCCACGCTGATGCCTTGTCGGCCCTGACTGCCGCTTGCTCGGTCAACCCCTCTAGCCTGGAGGAACTGCTGGAGGGAGCAGAGCCCTACTATCACAACCTTAGGGAGCAGGTGCTCAACGGCCTGGCCATCTTTGAAGAGCGTAATGCCAGAGGCAACTATCAGGCCATCCACCGAGCCCTGAAGTTCTGTGTTCCCCACGAGCAGCCTGTGTTCCGGGTCGTCGATGAATTGACCCGCGAAATCAGCTTGCGGCCGGTGAAGGCGGGCGCTGTCATCTTCAACCTGCGGGACAAGCGCATCATCCAGATTATCAACACCTATCAGGAGATACGGCGCAGGGGCCGGGCCCGCGTGTTCGATGGCAGCGGTCTCACCGATACCGTCTACAGCTATCGCCTGCCGAAGGATTGGGCCCTGGTCCCCTGACCGGTGCCGTATGACCTTGTAGAAACCTTTTCTGGGTGGGCGCGTTGTAAATTAGCGAGGTGGGTATGCAGCCGCAAAGTCTATCTTCACATCCCTGGCAGGGGCGTCCGGTCTGGGCGGAGATGGACCTGGACGCTCTGGCTAATAACGTCCGTCTTCTCAAGGGCCGGGCCAATGGAGCTGCCCTTCTGGCGGTGGTCAAGGCCAACGCCTACGGCCACGGTGCCGTGGCGGTGGCACGAGCAGCCTTGGCCGCCGGTGCCGATCGGCTGGGCGTCATCTGCGTCGACGAAGGGGAGCAGCTTCGCCGGGCTGGCATCACTGAGCCCATCTTGGTGATGGGCCACACGCCCGATGGGGAGGCCCAGCGTCTGGTCGACCTGTCCCTCGCCCCCTCGGTTGTCTCTGGCCAGATGCCTCTCGCCCTCGCCCGCGCGGCCAGCCAGCGGGGGATCGAGGTACCCGTGCATTTGAAGGTGGACACCGGCCTCAACCGCTACGGCCTTCCCCCCAGCGAGGCCGCTGACCTGGGCCGCTGGCTGCGCGACTTGGCGGGTATTCAGGTGGAGGGCCTGTTCACCCACTTCGCCTCGGCCGACGAGGGGGACAAGAGCTACACGGTGGAGCAGCACAGGCTCTTCTTATCGGTGGCCGAACAACTGGACTGGGTGCCTATTCGCCACGTGTCCAACACAGCCACCCTTCTGGACACGCCCGACATGAGTTTGGAGATGGTACGGCCGGGCCTGGGTATCTACGGCTGCTATCCCTCGAGCCAGGTGAAACGAAGCCTAGCCCTCAGGCCCGTGCTGTCCCTTAAGAGCCGCGTAGCCCGTCTGACCTCCCTTGCGCCGGGTGAGCCTGTGAGCTACGGTCGTACGTGGAGGGCACCTCGTCCCAGCCTCATCGGCTTGGTGATGTGCGGCTACGCCGACGGCCTGCCCCGCGCCCTCTCCAATCGCGGTAGTGTGCTTGTCCGCGGCCGGCGAGCGCCCATCGTGGGGCGAGTGTGCATGGACATGTGCATGGTGGATCTCAGCGACATCCCCGATGTGGCCGTGGACGACGAGGTGGTGATCATCGGCCGCCAGGGGGAGGAGGAGATATCAGCTAACGACGTGGCCGAGCTGTGCGGGACTATTAGCTACGAGATATTGTGTGGCATCTCCGCCCGCGTGCCCCGCCTCTATCTGCGGCAGGGGCGCATCGTCTCCAGGCAGACGCTGGTGATGGAGTTTCAGGAGGAGGCGGCGAACGTCCCCGAGGGGGTGCTGTCCGAGGGGCCTTCGCCGGGCGGTGCCTGAGCAGATTGACATAGGGTTTGAGCTAATCTAACTTCTTCTTGTGAGTTGGCATTCCGGTCCTGAAGAAGAAGACCATCCCGCCGAGGGGATGGGAGAGGCCAGGGGTAGGGCACAGCGCAACCCCCTGCTCATCTTCGGTATCGCCATCTTTGCTGCTGCTGCTTTCTACTTGGCTCTTATCGTGGCCACTCAGACCGACGATATTTTCCTGCCCGGCAATGAACTCAACCTGCCCGGCCTCAATAGGCTGCCCGGCATAGACAGCGGTAACCCCGAGGCGGCCAGCATCGACGAGCGAATCAACATCCTGGTGATGGGCCTCGACCGCCGTATAGACGAGCCGAAGGACTCTCCCACTCGCACCGACACCATGTTCGTGGTCAGCATCGATCCCTACAGCAAGACGGCTGGCGTCTTCGGCATCCCCCGCGACCTGTGGGTGGAGATCCCCGACGGCCACGGAGGCTACTTGCAGGACCGCATCAACGTGGCCTACGAATATGGGCCCATCAGGAAGTATCCTGGCGGCGGGCCGGGCCTGGCCGTGGCCACGGTGGAGCACAACTTCGACATCGAGGTCGATCACTACATGGTGCTGGACTTTGTGGGCTTTATGAAGCTGGTCGATGCCGTTGACGGCATCGATGTGGAGGTGGAGGATCATATCGTAGACCCTTCCTACTGCCTGACGGCCCACTGCGATGACCGCGAGATCGTCGTGTTTGAGCCGGGGCTGGAGCACATGGACGGCGAGCGGGCTCTAGCCTACACGCGCGTCCGCTACGGCTCCGGCGACCTCCAGCGCATCGAACGGCAGCAGGAGGTGATAAGGGCGGCGGTGGACACGGCCCTAGACGCTAAACTGCTCATGCCCAACAGGGCCGTCTCTATCTACAATAAGTTCCGCGATGCCGTGAACACGGATGTCAGCGTTTTCAAGGTGCCGGGGCTGGCCCTTCTGGCCAGGGACATCCCGCCGGAGAACATCACCACCATCTCTTTGGCCTCGGCGGTGCAGGACACAGTAATCGGCGGTGCTCAGGTGCTGGTTGCCGATTGGGACAAGGTGGAAGCGCTGAAGCGACAGATCTTCTTCGATGGCCGGTTGCGGTCTGAAGGGGCCTTTGTGGAGGTGCAAAATGGCACCGGGGTACCCGGCTTGGCCACCAGTGTTGTGAACTACCTGACCGGCCGTGGCCTGCCGCAGACAGACGTTACTATCAGGGATGCCAGCGACGGCCTATATCACCAGCAGACGCTAATCTACGACCTGGCGGGGAAGGAATACACAGCCAACAAGCTGGCCGAATGGCTAGGCCTACCCAATAGCTGCATACGGGAGGTGGGGACAGACAAGTCCACCCCTGTCCCCACCTCCTCGGCTGATATCGTTGTTGTCCTGGGCCCCGATGCCCAAATTCCCGAGAGCTAAGCCCTCGGCCTGTCGGCTGACGCCGACGGATAGGCGTAATTTACTGCGCGAACCAACTCCCCATCTGCATGAGGGTGCCCATGTCGCCGGTGAAGGTAAACTGGCCGCTCATGAAAGCGGTGGTTGCGTCCAGCTCGCGGCGCATGATCTTCAGCCAGACATCGGAGGGGGTGTTGATGGTGACAATGGGGCTGGCGTGCTCCCCTTCGCTGGCGGTGCACTTGCCTTCCTTGACTTCGAGGTAGTAATTGCCGGGCTCGGCCCCCGTCACCTTGAACTGGATGACCGCGCTAACGCCGGCCGCCTTGTCGGCCTGGAAGACGTCGGGCATCCCCATGAGCCCTTCCTTGCAGGTCTCGGGAAGCTGCTGAGTCATACTGCACCTCCTTTTTGGTGACTGCTGATTTCACGACGCAGCGTGGCCTAGAATACCACCAAAGACTTCAGTTCGTCCATACCCAGGCGCAAGGAATATGCCTTGAGTTCAGCATGAATTTTGAAGCGATGGCTGTCTGTTTCTTCCGCCTCGAAGTCGTTCTGGACAAGCTGCGGACGCAGGCCCAGCCTATTTCTCTTTCTTCTTGGCAGGGCGCCGCTTCTTGGTGACTTCTTTAGCGGTGGCTTCCTTCTTCTTGCTGCGCCGCTTTCGAACCGGCGCCGCCTCCTCTTCGGCGACAATAGCCGCGGCCAGCACAGTGCTGTACTTCTTCATGAGGCGGGCCTTGCGGCGAGCGATGCTCCTGGGGTGGAGCGCGCCCTTTTGGGCCGCTCGATCTAGAGCGCTGATGGCTATCCGCACCGCCTCGGCCGATGCCTGTGGGTCGGCGCTGGCCATGGCTAGCTCGGCACGACGAACGAAGGTCTTGGCGGTGCTACGGCGTGCTCGGTTGCCCAAGCGCCGCTGCTCCGACCTTCGCCAGGCCTTGGCCGCCGAACGACTAGTCAAAGGGATGGGTCCTCCTTCGAAGCAAACCGGAGCTATCATAAGCGAGCCGGGTTGTTTTGTCCAGTGGAACTTGCCTGAGGAGCTGTTGCTATAATGAATGGCCTGTGAGCCAAGGAGACAATGACGGGTAAGAGCGGCAGCGAAGCGATCTTCTTGCGGCCCTGGGGCGGGGTAGCGGGGGCGGCCATTATCGTGGCGGTGGGCTTTTTGGGCAGCCGCCTCCTGGGCGTGGTCCGCACCATGGCCATCGCTGATGCCTTTGGCACCACCCCCGACCTTGATGCCTACTGGGTGGCCTTCCGCCTGCCCGACCTTATCTTCCAGGTGCTGGCGGGCGCCACCATGGGCAGCGCCTTCATCCCCACTTTCGCCCGCTACGTCGCTCAGAAGGACCAGGATGAGGGCTGGCGCCTGGCCAGCTCGGTCCTGAACCTGGTCGCTATCCTGACCGCCGCCTTGGCGGCACTGGCGGCGATCCTGGCCCCCTGGCTGGTGCCCCTAATGGCGCCGGGCCTGGAGGAAGGTCTGCAGGACCGGGCGGTGGAACTGACCCGGATCATGCTGGTGTCGCCCATCATGTTTGCTATCAGCGGCATGCTCACCGGCATCCTCAACGCTCGCCAGCACTTCTTCCTGGCGGCCCTGGCGCCCATGTTCTACAACCTGTCCATCATCTTCGGCGCCGTCTTTCTGTCCGAGCCCTGGGGGGTGCGTGGGCTGGCCGCTGGCGTGGTGCTTGGCTCCGGTCTCCACCTGCTGGTGCAGGTGCCGGGGCTTTTCGCCGTGGGCATGAGGTATCGCCTGGAGGCCCGCTGGCGCCATCCGGGGGTGCAGGAGGTGACGCGCCTGATGCTGCCAAGGATGGCAGGCCTAGCCGCCGCCCAGGCCAACTTTGTGGTAGCAATCTTCTTCGCCTCGCGCCTGGAGGAGGGGAGCATCTCTGCCCTTAACTATGCCTGGCTCCTGGCGATGATGCCCCTGGCCTTGTTCGGCGTGGCTATCGCCACCGCCGTCTTTCCCACCATGGCCCAGCAGGCAGCCATCGATAGCCTGGATAGACTGCAGAGTACGCTCTACGCCAGCCTTCGCTACATCCTCTTCCTTGTCATACCAGCCAGCGTCGGCCTTATTCTCCTGCGGGATCCCCTGGTAACTCTCCTGCTGGAGCGAGGCGAATTCACGTCAAGGTCGGCGAGCATCACCTCGTCCGCCCTTCTCTTCTATTCGCTTGGTTTATTCGCTCATAGCGCCGTCGAGATGCTCAGCCGTGGCTTCTACGCCCTGCGCGACACCCGCACGCCGGTGGCCATGGCCTTGATCTCGATGGTGCTGAACCTACTGTTCAGCATAGCCTTGGTGGGCCCAATGGAGCACGACGGCCTGGCCCTGGCGATGTCCCTGGCCACCGTAGTGGAGGGCTCTCTTCTCTTTATCGTGCTGCAGCAGCGGCTGGCGGGCCCCGAGGCGGGCCTGGCGAACTTTTTCCTGCGCACGATTGCCGCTACCGCCCTCATGGCGGCGGTGGTGTCGGTGTTCATAGCGGTGGAGGAGGCCGCTGACCCTCTGGGCGCCCACACCGTCTGGGAGGACCTGGTGCAGGTAGTAGGGGGTAGCGCCCTGGGCGCCGGCACCTTCTTCCTGGCCGCCTTCGTCCTGCGCTGCGAGGAGGCCCGGGCCTTCTGGCGTCGCCTGGGGCTGGTTCGTTGACGAGAGGGTTGTGGTTGCTTTCCCGGTCGGTCTGACCTATAATTTGTCTAGAAATGGCCTACAGCGATAAGGTTCTCACATGTCGCGATTGCGGCATTAGTTTCACCTTTACGGCGGGTGAGCAGGCTTTCTATGCCAGCAGAGGCTTGTTGAATCAGCCGACCCGCTGCCCCTCATGCCGTTCGGCGCGCAAGTCGGGTCGAGCGCTGGAGGAAGGTGGCTACGTGCACTATGGGGCCGCCGCCAGCTTTGGCGGACGGACGCCGCGCCAGATGCACCCCGCGGTCTGTGCCGAGTGTGGCCAGATGACGGAGGTGCCCTTCCTGCCCAGGGGCGACAGGCCTGTCTATTGCAGCGAGTGCTATAACAAGATCCGCGGCCGCTCATAGGGGATAGCGGCAGCCCAATCGCGGGGGCTGGTATCCGGCCAGCCCTCATCTCTTTCGGTGGAGCGCTGATGACGAGGAGAATAGCCATCCTTCAGCTTTCCCGCCTCCTGGGCAAGGAGGAATTCTACCGTCGTCTCTCCCTGGACGAGGGGTCAGAGCCGGACGAGCTGAGCGGTGAGCAGATGGCGCGACTGCGGCTGCTGGTGGACGAGCGGCTGAAGGAACTGGTGCGGGGGTTGGCCGCTGAGGTGGTGGCCTCCGACGATGTCACTGACGTTGTGTCGGGCGTGGCCTATCTGGAGGACCGTTTGTCCTTCTTCGGCGAGCTGCTGACCGCGGGCCAGAAGGAGGAGGTTCGCGATGGTTTCCGCAGCTTCGCCTCTCGCTGGCGATGAACCGAGATGTGTGCGCGGTTGACACAGGTGGGGGCGGCGGCTAGACTGAAGCCAAATCGAGCAAAGGCGACGACGGAGACGAGTAGGGCGGCTCATCTGCCCAGCGAGTCTCGGATGGTGCAAGGGGACGCAGCCCTGGCTGCTCGAAAATCCCTCCCGAGCCGCCGACCGAACGGGTGAGGGCCTCAGTAGGCTCGGCCGGACCGCCTACCGTTACCAGGGGCAGGGGCATAACCAGCGGCCACGGGCAGGAACTGGCGTGCCTCGAAAGAGTGCCCCAGCATAGCTGGGGAACAAGGGTGGTACCGCGGGTATGTTGAATGAGGCGCCCGTCCCTTAGGGGGCGGGCCTTCGACATATTTGCAGGTGGTGCAGATGTTCCGGCCGGTCAGTAGCAAGGTGAGCTTCCCCCAGCTGGAGGAGGGTATCCTCCGTCTGTGGAAGGAGCGGGACATCTTCCCCAAGAGCATCGACCAGCGCCCGGAAGACCGCCTGTTCATCTTCTACGAGGGCCCTCCCTACGCCAACGCCAGCCCCGGCATCCACCACGTGCTGGCCCGCGTGTTCAAGGACGTGATGGTGCGCTACAAGACGATGCGGGGCTATCGGGTGCCCCGCAAGGCGGGCTGGGACACCCACGGCCTGCCTGCTGAGCTGGAGGTGGAGCGAGAGCTGGGCTTCAAGAGCAAGGCCGAGATCGAGACGTTTGGCATCGAGGAGTTCAACCGCCGCTGTCGCCAGAACGTCTTCGCCTATCTGAAGGAGTGGGAGGCCCTTACCGAGCGCATCGCCTTCTGGCTGGACCTGGACCAGGCCTACATCACCTGCACCAACGACTACATGGAGTCCTGCTGGTGGGCGGTCAAGCAATTGTGGGATCGCGGCCTGGTCTACCAGGACTATCGGGTGACGCCCCACTGCCCTCGTTGCGGCACGTCGCTGTCTGACCACGAGGTGGCCCAGGGCTATCAGGAGAACACGCCCGACCCCTCGGTATGGATAAAGTTCCGCCTGACCTCGGAGAGCGAGCAGGAGCTGGGCCAGAAGGTGCCCGGTGAAGCGCCCACCTACTTCCTGGCCTGGACTACCACCCCCTGGACGCTTCCCGGCAACACCGCCCTGGCGGTGGACCCCGAGGCCGACTACGCGGTGGCGGAGGTAGCCGGCCGTGAGGGTCCCGAGCGGCTGATCCTGGCGGCCACCCTGGTCGGCCTGTCATTGGGCGATGGGTACGAGGTGGTGGCGAGCCTGGAGGGGCGGGAACTGGCCGGTTTGCACTACCAGCCGCTGTACGAGCCGCGGCAGTCAGGGGGCGAGGCACTCGCCTTCAATGCTGAAGGTCGCTTGCTGTCCCTGGGGCGAGGGGAGACGGTGGAGAAGGCTTACGCTGTCATCACCGCCGACTTCGTATCGCTCACGGAGGGCACTGGCATCGTCCACATGGCCCCTGCCTTCGGTGGTGAGGACTTCGAGGCCGGCAAGGCGGAAGGGTTGCTTTTCGTGCAGCCGGTCGACCTGCGTGGCCAGATGACAGCGGCGGGTACTCCCTTCGATGGCCTGTTCGTCAAGGACGCCGACGGGCCCATCTTGGACGACCTGGACCAGCGGGGCCTCCTCCTGCGCCGCGAGACCATCTATCACACCTATCCCTTCTGCTGGCGCTGCGACATGCCCCTCCTTTACTACGCTAAGCCTACCTGGTACATCCGCACCACCGCTGTTAAGGAGCGCCTGGTGGCCCTCAACCGGCAGATCAACTGGTACCCGGGCCATATCAAAGAGGGGCGGTTCGGCAACTGGCTGGAGAACAACATCGACTGGGCGGCCTCGCGGGAGCGGTTCTGGGGCATCCCCTTGCCCATCTGGCGCTGCCGGGCCTGCGGCCAGCACGACTGCATCGGCTCCCTGGCCGAGCTGCGTGAGCGGGCCGAGGACAGGGCCAAGGCCGAGGCCCTGGACGACCTCCATCGGCCCTACGTAGACGAGATCGCCCTGACCTGCCGCCAGTGCGGCGGCAGCATGCGGCGGGTGGTGGAGGTTCTGGACGTCTGGTTCGACTCGGGGGCGATGCCCTATGCCCAGTGGCACTACCCCTTCGAAAACGGCGACACCTTCGCCAGGAGCTTCCCCGCCGACTTCATCTGCGAAGCCGTAGACCAGACCCGCGGCTGGTTCTATACCTTGCACGCCCTGTCCACCCTGCTGCTCGATAGCGTCTGCTTCCGCAACGTCATCTGCCTGGAGCTCATCCTGGACGCTAAGGGCGAAAAGATGAGCAAGTCCAAGGGGAATGTGGTGGAGCCCTGGGCGGTGATCAATGACCACGGCGCCGATGCCCTTCGCTGGTATCTGTTCACCGCCACGCCGCCGGGGACAGCCCGTCGCTTCTCCACAGAGCTGGTGGGCGAGGGCCTGCGCAAGTTCCTCCTCACCCTCTGGAACATCTACTCCTTTTTCGTGACCTACGCCCTCATCGACCGCTTCGACCCTCGCGGCCAGGCCCAGGGCGAGAGGTCGGAACTGGATCGCTGGGTGCTGTCGGAGCTCAACGTCCTGGTGGACAAGGCCACGCGCTATATGGACGACTACAACCCCACCGACGGCGGGCGGGCCATCCAGGCCTTCGTGGACGACCTGTCCAACTGGTACGTGCGGCGCAGTCGACGTCGCTTCTGGAAGAGCGAGGACGACGCTGACAAGCTGGCCGCTCACCAGACGCTCTACACCTGCCTGGTGACGGTGGCCAAGCTGCTAGCCCCCTTCGCGCCCTTTCTGGCCGAGGAGATGTACCAGAACCTTGTGTGCAGTTGGTTCCCCGAGGAGCCGGAGAGCGTCCACCTGGCCCTCTGGCCCCAGGCCGACGTGTCCCTAGTGGACGAGCCCCTCATGGCGGACACGCGCCTGGTAATGCGCATCGCCAGCCTGGGGCGTAATGCCCGCAGCAAGGCGGGGGTCAAGGTGCGCCAGCCGCTCCAGAGGGTGCTGGTCAATCCGCGCTACCCGGTGGAAAGGGAAGGGCTGGAGCGCCTGGCGCCGCAGATTCTCGAAGAGCTGAACGTCAAGGAACTGACCGTGGTGGCTGAGGAAGCGGAGCTGCAAGGCGAGGGCCTTGCTCTCGCCGCGGAGGGTGGCTATGCGGTCGCTCTGGTCACCACCATCACCCCTGCTCTGGCCGACGAGGGGCTGGCCCGCGAGCTGGTGCACCGCCTCCAGACGATGCGCAAGAACGCCGGCTTCGACATCGCTGACTATATAGTCACCTACTACCAGGGAAGCGAGGAGCTCTGCCGCATCATGGAGAAGCACAGTGACTACGTCCGCCAGGAGACACTGTCGCGGGAGCTGGTGGCGGGGCCGCCGCCGGCTGGCGCCCACGCGGAGGAGCAGAAGATCGCTGGGCAGGCGATCACGTTGGCGGTGGAGCGACGGCCGTGAGCCCGCCCATAATTCGCTTCGCAGCCGGCATGGGTGGGGGTTGACGTTACCTATTAGGCCCTTTATAGTCACTCGTGTGTCCTGAGCCTCTGATAACCCCTCTGGGCGAGATGCTCCAGCGAGCGCGTCAGGCCCGGGGGCTGACATTGGAAGAAGTGGAGCGGGATACCCGTATCTCGCACCGCTATCTGCAAGCCCTGGAGAACGAGAACTTCGGCCTTCTGCCGGCACCAGTCTACGCTCGCGGTTTCCTGCGCACTTACGCCCGCTACCTGGGCCTCGAGCCGGCCAACCTCCTCCCCCTTTTCCCCGTGGGCTATGTGGAGGAGCCGGTCCTTCAGCCCTGGCCGAAGGTGAAGACGCCTCGGACCTGGCCCAGCAGCGGCCTGCTGGCGGGCGCCGTGGTTGGTGTGCTCATCCTCATCGTGGTCCTGCTGTACAGCCTGGGGGGACAGGGGGAGAGCGGCCACCCCCTCTTTGGCTTCCAGACGGCCACCCCCGAGACGGGCGCAGTGCTGCCAGGGGAGGCGCCTGTGGTAGCGCCGGCCGTGACCGAGACGCCCACTCTCCCTGTGGAGGTGCCACCCGGAACTATGCCCGACCTGCGAGCGCGGCCCCTGGCTGAGGCCGCAGCCATCTTGCGCGACATGGGCCTTAGCTATCTGGTGGTGCAGGTCAGCAGCGCTGAGATGCCGGAGGGCCACATCGTCCGCCAGAGCCTCGAGCCCGGCAGCGACATCGATCCCGACCAGGTGGTGACCCTGGAGGTAAGCCGGGGTCCCTAGCCCATGGCCCAAGCCGATAGCGCCCCTGGTGCCGGCAGCCGCTGGCTCCGCACGACCGCTAAAGTCATCTCGGTAGTGCTGGCTGCCCTGGGTGCCCTCGTGGCCTTAGCGGGCTACCTGTGGGTGAAGCCGCTTCGCCTCCTGCTGGCGCAGCCCATCCCCGTCGCCGTCTCCGTCGAGGCTGTCTACTTCCCCAGCCGCGACGGCACCCGCCTGCACGGCCTGTACATGGCCGGCCGAGCGGGATTTCCTGTCCTTCTCCTCTGCCATGGCTACTTCAAGACCGTGGCCGAGCCCTTTGAACTTGCCCGCCAACTCAACCGCCTGGGCTATCAGGTGTTCCTCATCGACTTCCGGGCCTGCGGCCTCAGCGACGGCCGCTTCACCACCTTGGGCTATCGGGAGGTCCACGACCTGCTGGGGGCGGTAGACTACCTGCGCGCTCGTCTGGGCGACCTGCCCATCGGCGTGCTGGGCATCTCCATGGGGGCGGTGGCAGCCATCATGGCGGCACCCGAGTGCCCTCATATTAGGGCCATGGTGGTCGATTCGGCCTATGCCGACCTGGAGAGCGCCATCCGAAAGAAGCTGGCCGACATTCTGCGACTGCCCTTCCTGGTGGCCCTGGGATGGGTGAGCATTAGGGTGGGGGAATGGATGTCGCAGGGGAAGGTAGCGGCGGTGAGAGCGGTGGACTACGTGGGCCGCTTTGCGCCCCGGCCGCTACTGATCATTTACGGCGAGCTGGACGACTACCTGCCCCCTGACCATCCCCAGCGCCTGTTCGACGCAGCCAACGAGCCCAAGGAGCTGTGGCTGGCACCGGGCAGCGCCCACGCCATGGCCCGTCTGGATCACCCTCGGGAGTACGTCCAGCGGGTGCAGGCCTTCTTCGGGCGCTACCTGTCGTCGGCCTAGGTGGGGATCTCAGTCACCCAGGGCCTGGATGATCTCGATCTCGTAATCGACAAGCTGGGCGTCCGGGCGCTCTTTCTGGATGAAGCCGACCACCCTGGAGAGAACCTGGTGGGCGTGCTGGCCACTGGTGCTAACGCAGCTAATGCCTATGGAGGCCATCTGCCAGCGGTCGTGCTCGTCGATCTCGGCCACCGAGACGTTGAAGCGGTTGTGGATGCGAGCGATGAGGGACTTTATGACCTGCCGTTTGCCTTTCAGGGACTGGTTCTCGGGCAGGTGCAGCTGGACGCGGCAGAGCCCTATGGTCATGTTAGTCTTCTAATTCGCCTTCTGCCTCCCGCAGGGGAGGCAGGTCGTCCGGGTCCTCCAGGCCGAAGTACTCCAGAAAACGGAAGGTGGTGCCGAAAAGGTAGGGGCG
>DAOUDQ010000027.1:0-4860 GCA_034431045.1 Dehalococcoidia bacterium
GATGCCCAGGGTGGGGAGGGGCATCCCTTCGATTCTCACTGCCCATAGAATCAGCAGACCCAGAAAAGTCAGGCTGCCCAGGATAAAGGCCCAATCGAATCCAGTGCGGACGCCGTCGGGGGGAAGGGAGACCAGATTGCCGTAGGCGATGATAAGCAGGGCCAGGGCCACAGCAACCGCCGTCTCTCGCCTGATGACGGGGAGAACCCTGGCTCGGGTCGGGGGCCTGACACCCATGCTCGCTTCTTCGTCGCCGATGGGCGGTTGCAGAGCCACGACCTCCGTATACTATAAGCCGAACTTCCCCCCGAGCCAATACCGCTCGCTCACCGTCACCTCATGCCTAGGGAGGTGGCAGGGGTGGCGATGAGGGAGTCGAAGGTGCTGGGGAGCACGCTATGGCACACGAAGGCGATAAGGGCCAAAAGGAAAGCCCCCAAGGAACCTTTCTGTTTCGTCCGTCCGCTGGCTTGCCGCCGAACCGTTCGCTTGCGCTTCCGCTTCGCCAGCTCCCCTTTGGGCGGGCTCGACTTACCGAGCCCCTTGGAGGCAACAAACATTATCTCTCAAAACCCGGTAAGCTGTCAAGAAGGAGCACAGCGGCTAGCAGGCGGTGAGGCAAAAATTCGGGCTAGTTATCTCCCGTCTTCTTCCATCATCTAGCATGAAGCCGAAATTCCGCCCCACCAACCTACGACAGCAGTTCGTGTTTCAGTACGCCAATGAAGGGAAGATTACGGTAGCGCTGGCGATAGTCCAGCCCGTATCCCACCACAAACTCGTCGGGGATCTCAAAGCCGATGTAGTCCAGAGGCACGTCCACCAGGCGGCGTGCTCGCTTGTCCAGCAGGGCGCAGACCTTGAGCGAGGCCGGCCGGTGCGACCGCAGGCGCTCCAGAATGCGATTGAGGGTCATGCCAGTGTCCACGATGTCCTCCACCAGGAGGACCTGCTGCCCGGTGATATTCAGGTCGAGGTCTTTCATGATCTTCACCGCTCCACCAGTATCCCCCTCGTATGAGGAGATGGCCATGAAGTCCACCGATACGGGCAGGGACATGTGACGGAGCAGGTCGGCCATGAAGAAGACGACGCCCTTGAGAACACCCACCGCCATTGGCGCCTGGCCGCTGTAGTCGCGGGAGATCTGAGCGCCCATCTCGCCCACCCGCCGCTGGATCTGGCTGGCGCTGATCAGGACGTGGTCGATGTCCGGCAGTTTTTTCGCCTCGGGTGGCCCATAGCCGTACTTGGCCAGCAGGCGCAGGTAGTCCTTCTTATTCAGCAGCTTGACGTTGATCTCGGGGTAGAGCTGGTGCAAGAGGCGCACCTTGCGGTTCTTCTCGGTGGCCAGCTTCTGCCTGAGGGTGGTGAGCTCTACGTAGAGATTGAGGTCGGGCAGGAAGAAGTCGGGGGTGAACGCCTCCAGAATGCGGTCGCCCTCCCAGCGTAGAGGGAAGGAGCGGGGCTCGTACAGCCAGGAGATGCCGTAGAAGTCCAGGATGCGGGCGAACTCGGCCTCGCTCTCGTGGGCGAACTGCACCCGCGCAGGCCCGACAGAGGCCGCTGGCGGCATAGGCTTGGCCGCCGTCGCTGAACGCCTCCGTGGCGAACGTTTGGCCATTCCAATCGTATTCTAACCCGTTTAGAAGCTATGTTCCACTGGAAGCCCTCGCTGAGTCTTCCGACGCTTGATAGGGCGCGTCCAGTCGTATATCATCGGTTTATAGCCTGAGGTTTCCCTCAACGTTATCGAGATATGCTACGAGCTCTGCAGCGAAGGGGGCTGCTGGCGGCGGCCCAGGGCGCCGCTGGATATTTGGGTTTTTAGAAATGTATGAGGCAGGGCAATCGGTGGGAGGCGTCACCATGCAGGAGAAATTCCGCACTATCCACTACGGTATCGGTGCCGTGGGCAGCGAGGTCCTCAAGGTGGCGCTGCAACGGCAGGATATCCAGGTGGTGGGAGCCATCGACACCCATCCGGCCAAGGCTGGCCGCGAGCTGGGGGAAGTCCTGGGCCTCGGCCGTCACCTGGGCATCACTGTCAGCTATGATGCCGAGTCCTTGCTTCGGGACACATCGGCAGACGTGGTGGTGCAAGCGACCACCTCTCACCTGATGGCGGTCTATCCCCAGTTGGTGCAGGCGGTGACTAGCGAGAAGAACGTTATCTCCAGTTGTGAGGAGTTGTCCTATCCCTGGACTGGCCAGGGCGAGCTGGCCCGCAAGCTGGACAGGCGAGCCAGGGAAGCTGGCGTCACCGTTTTGGGGACGGGCGTCAACCCTGGCTTTGTGATGGATATCCTGCCCCTGGTGCTCACCAGCCCCTGCCAGGAGGTGCGGTCGATAGCTGTCACCCGGGTGGTGGACACATCGACGCGGCGGCTGCAGCTCCAGATAAAGATGGGTACGGGGCTGTCTCCCGCGGAGTTTCGCTTTCGGGTCTCCGATGGGTCGATAGGTCATGTAGGGCTCAAAGAGTCGCTCTTCATGATTGCCGAGACGATGGGCTGGCAGCTCGAAGAGGTGAAGGAGTCGATAGAGCCGATTGTGGCCACGCGGCGCTGGGAGACAGGCGCCTTTGTTGTGGAGAAGGGGCGGGTGGCTGGGATGCGCCAGACGGCGGTCGCTATGGCGGGCAACCGCGAGGCCATTCGCCTCGACCTCGAGATGTCGCTGGGGGCTGAGCAGCCCCGCGATTCGATAGTCATCGATGGCAAGCCTCCCATCAAGCTAACTATCGCTGGTGGCATCCAGGGCGACCAAGCCACGGCGGCCATAATGGTGAACTTGATCCCGGCGGTGGTGAAAGCCAGGCCCGGCCTGCTGACCATGCGCGACCTCCCCCTCATCCCCTGGTGGAGCGCTCGCGGCTGGTGGAAGGAAGTGCCCGATGACGAACATCTTAGGGTCCTATAGCAGCCTGCATCCCCGCTCGGCCCAGCTCTACCAGCGGGCCCGCCAGACGTTCCCTAGCGGGGTCACTCACGACGTCCGCTTTCTGCCGCCCTTCCCCCTGTACATTGAACGAGCCCAGGGGTGCCGCAAGTGGGACGTAGATGGCAACGAGATCATCGACTACGTCATGGGCCACGGAGCGCTCATTTTGGGCCACAGCCATCCGCTGCTGGTGGAGGCGGTGAATAGCCAGATAGCGAAGGGCACCCACTACGGCTCCTGCCACGAGCTGGAGCTGGCCTGGGCGGACTGGGTGCAGCGCCTGATCCCTTCGGCGGAGAGAGTTCGCTTCACCAGCTCGGGCACGGAAGCCACCCTCATGGCCATCCGCCTGGCCCGGGCCTACACTGGCCGCGATAAGGTCCTAAGGTTTAGCTATCACTTCCACGGCTGGCACGACAACGTGGTGGGCGCTCGCTATGGCGACTCCGACCTGCATCAGGTCTCCGGTGTGCCAGCGGCCACCCTGGCTAATCAGGTGACCATCCCCCAGAACGACATCGCCCTGGTGGAGCGCACCCTGGCCGAGGATGGTGATATCGCCGCCATCATCATCGAACCTACCGGCGCCTCCTGGGGCACCCTGCCCCTGGTTCGCGGCTTCCTGGCCGAACTGCGAGAGGCTAGCCAGCGCTACGGGGTGCCGCTCATCTTCGACGAGGTGGTGACAGGCTTCCGGGTCTCGCCGGGTGGCGCCCAGAAGCTATACGGCGTCCTGCCCGACCTGACCTGCCTGGCCAAGATCCTGGCGGGTGGCCTGCCCGGCGGGGCCGTGGCCGGAAAGCATGACATTCTCGCTCTCATGGAGTTCACCCAGGATATGGAATGGAACCTCTCCCGCCGCATTCTCCATCCGGGCACCTTCAACGCCTACCCCCTGTCGGCGGCCGCTGGCTCGGCCATGCTCTCCCACATCGCCGATGGCCAGCCCCAGGCCCATGCCGACGCCATGACCCAGCGCCTGGTACCGGCGATGAACGAGGCGCTGGAGAGGAGGAAGGTCGGCGGCTGCGTCTACGGCCTCTCCTCGATGTTCCACATCGTGCTGGGCAAGGATTGCCCCCGCCCCAGGGACGGCATCGAGTGGCCCTGGGAAGCTGCTAACGGCGCTCCACCTCCGCGCACGAGCCTGGACGTGGCGCTGCCCCTCAAGTGGGGCTGCCTCAATAACGGCGTCGACTTGATGGGCTTCGATGGCGGGCTGATCTCCGCTGTCCACCAGCCGGCAGACATCGACGCCACCATCGAGGCCTTTGACAAGACCCTGGCTCAGATGCAGGAGGAAGGGATTCTCTAGCGGGTGAGATCAGCCGCTGGTACAGCAAGCTGGACGTGGCGGTGGAGATCACCCTGCCCGAGTTAGGCCCCTAGTCGCCGCCAGCCGCCAGAGCCTCGATCGCAGCCTGGAACGCCCTAACCCAATTGGCTGCCTGTTTGGCACAGGCGCCGTGCTATAATTCTGGCTGTGACGCCTGCCGAACGCCGCATCATCGCTTACACTTCCGCCGCTCACAGCCTCATCCACATCCTGGAATGGACGTACGCTGCCCTGCTGATAAAGATCAGCGACGAGTTTGGCCTAGGCTTCTTCGTTCTCGGCGCTCTGGGCAACGTCTTTGCCTACACTTTCGGCTTCGGTGCCCTGCCCTCTGGCCTCCTGACCGACCGTCTTGGTTCGCTGCGAGTTCTCTACATTTGCCTCCTCGGCAGCGGCCTCAGCGCTGTGCTGGTGGGTATCTCTCAAACGTCGGTCATGTTGGGGGTCGGCCTGGCTCTCATGGGCCTGACGATGGGGCTCTACCATCCGGCGGGGATCGCCCTCATTGCTCAGGGGGTTCGCCAACGGGGGATGGCCCTCGGCCTGCACGGCGTCTCGGGCAACCTGGGCATCGCGGTCAC
>DAOUDQ010000028.1:0-7053 GCA_034431045.1 Dehalococcoidia bacterium
ACCGATAGCTTCCTGGCCGCAGCCTCCTTCCAGGAGACCACGCGCATCCTCACCGAGGCGGCTGTCAATGGCGCTGTCGACCACCTCCTGGGCCTCAAGGAGAACGTTATCATTGGCAAGCTGATTCCGGCCCGTGCTCGCGTCAGCGTGCCCGAGCGGCGACCAGTGGCTGAGCTTATGGCGCCGCCTGGCTTGCTGGCCGGCGCAGAAGGAGAGCTGGTGGAAGGCGAGCCGGTCGGCGAGGCGGCTCAGGGGTTGACCGAGGAGCTATCCGCTCTGGCCGCCGCCTTTCAGGCTCCCCCCGAGGAGGAAGGCCCGGTAGAGGAGCCAGAGGAAGATCCGAGTGGGGGGCCAGATAGCGAGTAGCTAGCCGCCTCTAGCCAGCAGACTTGAGCCTAGCGGGCCTTGAGCGGAATCAGCCGCTCAAGGCCTATTCATTGGTTGGGGCTAAGACATCGAAGAGGGTGATCAGCCAGGCAACGGTGACGATGGCGGCAAAGCTAGTGCACCAGATGCAGATGTCCTCCACGACGAACAGCTCTATGTAGGTGAGGTAGGCGGCGAAGGCAACGCCCACCAGGGTCATGCTGAAGGCTGCCAGGGGAGCCCATTCCTCGGCCAGGGGCAGACGGGCCACCCGGCCCAGCACCAGGGCCAGAAGACCAGCGCAGAACAGCATGCCCAGCACGGCCACTGGAATGTCGAGGATGGTAGAGTACTCGCTGTTTTCCACAGCCTCGCAGCCGCTCAGGCCAGCACACGCTATGGGTTGGTCGGCATAGTGGCTGTAGGTGAGATAGGCTGCTACGCCCATACCGGCCGTAGCCAGCACCGCCAGAGCTCCCCATCTCAAGAAGTCGCCCGTCATCAGGGGGGCTGGTCTGGGCGGGACTTGAGCTCTACTCTGTCTCACTCGTCTCACTTAGTCTGGCCAGCTCGTCCTCGATGGCCGCCTTGAATTCTGCGTAGGACTTGGCCCCCACGATCTGAGTCTGCCCCACAAAGAAGGTGGGGGTGCTGTTGACCCCGCGCCGGCGAGCCCCGTCGACGTCCGCCGCCAGCTTGTCTATGTATCTTTCCGAATCCAGACAGGTGTTAAAGGAGTCCGTGTCCAGCCGAAGTTCCACGGCGAACTGTTTGAGGTTCTCGATGCTGAAGTCAACGCTCTCCGCGTTGAGGTATAGCATGTCGTGATACACCCAGAAGGCATTCTGCTCACTAGCGCACTGGGCGGCTCCTGCCGCGAGCACGGCCTGCTGGCCATGAACGACAAAATGCTTGAACACCAGCTTCACCCTGCCTGCGGCCACATACTCTTCCTCTATTTGAGGAACGGTGTCCAGGGCAGCGCGGCTACAGAAGGGGCACAGGAAGTCGGAGTATTCAACAATAGTCAGGGGGGCATCCGGGTTCCCTAGGGTGGTCCCGTCGCGAGGGATGTCGGCGGGCCTCGGCGTGGGAACCACAAATTCGGAGGGCGTGCCCTCGCCGTCGTTCTCCCAGGGGGCCAGGCTCACCACGATCAGAATGGCAACGACGGCGGCCGCCGCTGCCATACCTGCCAGAATTCCCAGATAACGAAGGCGTCTGCTGGGTCTGGTGGGCCTCTGCTGCTCCCGACGCCTTCGAGCCCTTCTGCCCATGCACAACCCCTCTGGCCACGAAGATAGCAGTGCCCTCTCTCTCTGTCAACGTAATGGGGTTGGCTGGGCGGCTACGCCCTCTCCATGCCCTAGGAGACCTGCATGGGCTCCTCTAGGTGGTGGGTTCGCTGGCCTCGTCGCCGGCGGGCCAGCTCATCGACCTTGGCCAGGCAGCCCTCCGCTTGCAGCCGCTGCAGGCCGCAGACGTTGCAGGGCTCCTTGTGGCAGTCAGCGGTGGCTTCCCCTTTCGTCGTCTTCAGCCACTCCCCCCGCAGGTAGGCTTCGCTGACGCCGACATCGATGTGGGACCAGGGAAACTTCTCAAACAGTCCCCGTTCACGGTAGGCGTAGAAGCTGGGATCGAGGCTGCACTCCTGGAAGGCCTGCTGCCAGCGGCCCCAGTCTTGCTGCTCGTGCCAGGCGTCGAACTTGCAGCCCAGTTGCCAGGCCCGCCGGATGACTTGCCCCAGGCGACGATCGCCGCGGGAGATAACCGCCTCCAGAAGGCTGTGCTCTGGGTCCTCCCAGGAGAATTCCAGGCCGGCCCGCTTACAGCCCTTGCGTAGGAGGTCGTGCCTGAGGCCCAGCTCTTCGGCGCTGTTCTGGCGAGCCCACTGGAAGGGCGAGTGAGGCTTGGGGACGAACGTTGCAGTGCTCACCCGCACGCGGGCGCGGCCGCCGTGATAGCGGCGGCCTATCTCCTTCACCCTTGCCGCCAGATGGACGATTCCCTGCACCTCGTCCAGGGTCTCGGTGGGGAGGCCCACCATGAAGTACATCTTGATGCCTGTCCAGCCACGGGAGAAGGCGGCCTCCGCCGCTCGCAGGGCGTCCTCCTCGGCCACCGGCTTGTTGATGGCCAAACGTAGGCGCTGGCTGCCCGCCTCGGGGGCAAAGGTGATCGTGTGCCTGCCCGGCCCCGCCACCGCCTCAGCCACCTCCACCGAGAAGCCGTCCACCCGCAGGCTGGGCAGGGAGACAATGATGCTATCGCCGAACTCCTCTTTCAGGGCCCGCACCATGGGCACGATCTGGGAGTGGTCGGTGGTGCTGAGGGACAACAAGGAGAGCTCGCGATAGCCAGTACTGGTCAGCACTTCCTTGGCGAGGGTCACCACCTCCTTCGCTGTACGCTCCAGACGGGGGCGATAGATCATCCCCGCCTGGCAGAAGCGACAGCCCTGGGTGCAGCCGCGCTGGATCTCGATGCCGGCGCGGTCGTGCACTATCTGCACGAAGGGAACGATGGGCCGCCTGGGCAACGGCAGCAGCCTCTGCACGAATCGCTTGCGCGGGCGAGGAGAGGCGACCGCATCCACCGGCCTTACCTCGGCAATGGTGCCATCGGGATGGTAGAGCACGTCGTAAAAGCGGGGCACGTAGATGCCCTCGATGGCGGCCAGTTGCCGCAGAAGCTGCCTCTTCGATCGGCCACCCCTCTCCTTGAAGCGGCGCAAACAGTCGACGATATCCAGGACGGGTTCCTCGCCGTCGCCCAGGACGAAGGCATCGATGAAGTCGGCTAGGGGTTCAGGGTTGAGAGCGCCGCTGCCGCCGGCGATGACCAGGGGCAGAGCCCGCCGCCGTTCTGCTGCCAGCAACGGCAGGCCGGCCAGGTCGAGCATGTTCAGAACGTTGGTGTAGGTCAGCTCGTAGCTTAGGGAGAAGCCAATGACATCGAACTCGCCCAGGGGGTGGCGGGTCTCCAGGCTGAGGAGGGGGATGCCCTCTTGGCGCATGGTCTGTTCCATGTCCGTCCAGGGGGCGTACACTCGCTCGCACAGCACACCGTCCTCCTGGTTGAGAACCTCGTAGAGGATGGCCAGGCCCAGGTTGGACATGCCGATGTCGTAGACATCGGGGTAGGCCAAGGCGACCCGCAGGGGCGTGCGGCTCCAGTCCTTGACCACGGAGTTCCACTCGCCGCCGCTGTAGCGGGCGGGCTTGCTCACCCGCCGAAGAATCCGATCCAGGTCGACAACGGTCAAATTCGCCACCTCGCTGGGGGAAGACCCCGGAACCTTGATCATACTGAACCGCCACCTGGGGTAGCAACCTTGTCTGGCCAGGGCTTGCTCGCAGCCTCAGCAATTGCTACTATACAGCATTGCCATCTTGGGAGCGGGCATGGGGATGTTCGAGAAGATACTCGTACCGCTGGACGGGTCGACGCTGGCGCAAGCGATCCTGACCTATGTGATGGTCGTCGCCAGGGGGTTCGATAGCCGTGTCATCCTCCTCCATGTTGCCGAGACCGTCCTTGACCACGAGGCTCCTGAGCAGAAGACCTACGCCGATGAGACCATGGAGCGCATCCGTCCCATAGCCGAGAACTACCTGGCGGGGGTAGCTGACGAGTTCCGTAGAGAGGGGATCGATGTCGAGACCAAAGTAGTGAAGGGCCGGGCAGCAGCGCAGATCCTAGAGCAGGCCGAGCAGGAGAACGTTGGCCTGATTGCCATGTCTACTCACGGCCGCTCGGGGCTGGCCCGGTGGGTGATGGGAAGCAGGATCGACAAGATTCTGCGCGCCTGTGAGCAGCCCGTCCTCTTGGTCAGGCCACGCGATGGGGGCGCCGGCGGCGAGGCTGCCGGACGGTTGTCGAAGATCGTCGTTCCCCTGGACGGCTCCGACGCTGCCGAAACGGCCCTCCCCTTCGCCGAGGAGCTAGCCAAGGCCCTGGGGCTGGAGCTCATCCTTATCCAGGTGATCGGCATCGAGACTACTGTGCACTTCGGCCCTATGGCACCAGATAGCTGGCCAGTGCCGAGTGATGTCCTGCAGCGGCTGGACGTGGTGTCCTCGGGCTACCTCACGGGCCTGGCCAAGCGGCTTAAGGACAGGGAGCTAACGGTGCAGTGGGAGGTATTGCGCGGCGCGTCGGGCCCCAGCATCGTGGAGTTCGCCAAGGAGACGCCCGACTGTCTGGTGGTCATGACCACCCACGGTCGCTCCGGCTTCCGCCGCTGGGTTATGGGTAGCGCGACCGACGAGGTTGTGAGGCACACCGGCGAGCCGGTCCTGGTGATCCGCCCCCATCGTCCCGGCTGATTGACACCAAGGACAACCTTTGCTAAATTGGGGCCGACCAAGCGAATAGGGTGCCGAATCCCCACCAGGGGAACGGGGGAACCAACCGCCTGCCGACCAGCAGGCACCGGGGTGAATCTCCGACGATGTCGGAGTAGGCTAGCTCCTTCAAGCCGAACCCGTCAGCTAACCTCGTAGGCATGCGAAGGAGAGGCTAGCACAGAGGGACGCGAGGCTAGGCCTCCCGTCCCTTCGTTCGTATTGGGCACAGGCCTCAGTCGCTGGCTGGCGGGGGGAAGGCGATAGTGGGGGGAAGCGTCAGAAGCATGAGCCTCCCCAATGAGAAGAGCACAGCAATGAAGGGCAGGCGATGGGCTGCCTGGCGCCTGGAGTACGGCCTTCTCATCTTCGTCGTCGCCTTGATGACCGTTTTCGCCTTTGCCTTCTTCTACTTCCAGGTGGAGGTGAGCAGGCTCAGAGACTACGGCTACGCCGGTGTGTTCATCATCAACTTCATCGGGGCCGCCTCGATGATCCTGCCCACCCCTGCTGCTGCCTCGGTGGTTGGCGGTGGCGCGATCCTTAACTCCTATCTGGGCATACCCACCTTCGTTTTCGTAGGTGTCGTCGCTGGCCTGGCGGAGGCTCTGGGCGAATTCACTGGCTATGCGGCTGGCTACGGCAGCCGTATCGTGATCCAGGAGCGCCCAGAGTACAAACGGGTTCAGGGCTGGATGGAGCGCCACGGCGTGATCACCATTTTCGTGATGTCTGTCATCCCCAACCCCCTGTTCGATGTGGCTGGCGCAGCCGCAGGGGCTGTTCGCATGCCCCTGGGCCGTTTTTTCCTGACCGTTTTGGCAGGGAAGATCATTAAGGATATGTACATGGCGGCCGTGGGCGATTTCGGCACCGAGATCCTGGGAGGATTCTTGGGCTAGGCCCCCGCGGCTTTGACGCGTGTACGAGCGTATGTTATACTTTTCGCAAGTCATCCGGCCTTTATTATTTTGAGGCCTTGCCGGGGGAGTGTGCGCGGGGCACCTCTCTTTTAGGTCCGCCTAAGGCGGAGGGCCGCGGTCGGTGGGGAGGTATTATTCGATGATCATTAACCTCAGCATCATTTTTCGTATCGCCGGTGCTATCTTTTTCGGTTATGTGGGCCTTCGTATGGGAGAATTTCTGGCCGAGGGCGATAGCGGCACTACGGAGGTGATCTTCTGGGCGGCGCCGCCGGTGCTGTTCACTATCTTCGGGGTCATAGCAGGGCCCCTCATCTTTCTGGAGCCCCTGCGCCGCTTTCAGCAGTGGATCAGCCAGATCGAGCCCCTTCAGCTGGTGCTGGGCACCTGTGGCCTGGTGGCCGGCCTCGTGGTAGCGGCCCTCCTGACGCCCGCTCTGTTCTCCCTTCCCGGCGTCGGCGGCATGCTGGCCCCCTTCGTGGTTAGCGCCATCCTGGGTGCCCTGGGCGTGGCCGCTATGGTCAGCCGTGAGGAGGAGTTCGCCGACTTCCTGTCTCGCTATCTGCCCCTGGCGGGCAGAGGGGTAGGCCGGGTGCCTCGCCAGATCATTCTCGATACCAGTGCCGTCATCGACGGCCGCGTGGGCGATATCGTCCAGACAGGCTTTATCATGGGCACCCTGGTGATACCTCGCTTCGTCCTGGACGAGCTGCGCTACATCGCCGATTCCCCCGATGCCCTCAGGCGCAATCGCGGCCGGCGCGGCCTGGATATCCTCGGCCGTCTTCAAAAGGAGGCGCCGGTGCCCATACAGGTTTCAACGACTGATTTCGAGGATGCGCGGGATGTGGACAGCAAGCTCATCCGCCTGGCCAAGAGCATGGGCTGTCCCATCATGACCAACGACTTCAACCTCAATCGCGTAGCAGAGCTGGAGGGGGTACACGTTCTCAACGTCAACCACCTGGCCAACGCTGTCAGGGTGGTGGTGCTGCCCGGCGAGGAGATGGCGGTGCACATCATCCAGGAGGGGAAGGAGAGCGGCCAGGGGGTCGGCTTCCTGGATGATGGCACCATGGTGGTGGTGGAGGGCGGCCGCCGCTACCTGGACGAGCAGTTGGAGGTCATCGTCACCCGCGTTCTTCAGACCGTGGCCGGTCGGATGATCTTCGCTGCGCCCAAGGCCGTCGGCTGATACGTCGATAGAGCGCGCCTATGTCGGCCAGCCAGGAGTCAGTGGGGGCCATTATCGCTGCTGCCGGCCGCAGCGAGCGGATGAGCGGCAGGGATAAGCTGTTCGCCGTCGTTGGCGGCAAGCCCCTTCTCGCCCACACCCTCATCGCCTTCGATGTCTGTCGTGGCGTGGACACGGTGGTGCTGGTCCTGTCGCCAGAGAACATGGAGCGGGGAAGAGAGCT